>JAHILA010000027.1 GCA_018897295.1 Patescibacteria group bacterium | reverse complement strand
TCAAGGATCCGAGAGCCACGCCCAATAGCTTAATGTAGCCCTTAAATGACGTTCCCTGACTTGCCCCTTCAACAATATTCTGCTTCCCGCTTCTAGCTGCCCCCTCCATCTGCTCCCGTAGTTTAAACCTTTTGTACCCCTTATACCTTTCATCCTCCCCTTCTTCCAAAAACTTCCCACAAAACTCCGCTGTCAGATCGCAAATAATCACCGACTGTTGGTAGGTCTTCAGATTTTTGTAAGGTGCCTGCGATTTTTCCATCGTCGTCATTCTTTAAACCCTTTCTACCCTTTAAACCTCTCTTTCCACTTATTTTCAACAAACTCCCGAAACTGTTGCTGGAATCGTTCTTTAGAAAACCCCTTCGCCCGCGCAACGCAGTCCTCCTTTACCCCCTTTACACCTTTTAGACCCCCCTCAAACCTCTCAATAGCCGCTACTAAACTCTCAACCGTCGGTTGGTCAAAAAACACGCCTGTTTTACCTTCAACGACGGTCTCCTGGACGCCGCCGGAGCGAAGGGCAATAACCGGTTTGCCAAAACTCATCGCCTCGACCGGAACGATTCCAAAATCCTCATCGGAAACAGGAAATATCAAAGCTTTACAAGCTTTGTAAAGTTTGGAAAGTTCTTGGTCTTCCACAAAGTCCATAAATTTAATATTTTTTCCCGCCAGCGCCTTCAGCCGCTCCTCCTCCCTCCCTGTTCCCACTATTACTAAGGGAAGATTTAGTTTGTTACAGGCCTCAATAGCAAGATCAATGTTTTTGTAGGCCGAGAGGCGGGAGACGACGAGGAAGTAGGGATTTCCAGAAAACTCAGAATAACTCGGAGCGTCGGAACGTCGGAACGTCGGAGCGTCAGACGTATCAGAATTTCTGACACTCTGATTTTTCTGACGTTCTGATTCACTGAGTTTTCTGAGTTGTTCTGAAACCAAACTCACTGGAGGGTAGATAACGGTCGCCTCCCGCCGCCAAAACTTCCTAACCCTCTCCCCCACCGTCTTCGAGTTGGCAATAATAAAATCCGGCCGCTGGGCGCTCTCAAAATCCCAAATTCTCAAATAATGATCCAGTATCTTGACCACCGGTCGGTAATACCAAACATCACGGCGGCTACTTTCCGCCCCGTAGTGATAAAGAAACCTCGCTGGAGTATGGCAATAATGAATATGAAGTTGTTCCGGGGTCGTCAAAACCCCCTTAGACCAAATGGTGCCATCGGAGATAATGACATCGTACTCTCGGAGATCAAAGTGCTCAAAAACCAAGGGGTAAAAGAAGGTGTATTGTTTCGAAAGCCAGCGAACAAAAGGAAACTTCTGCATCCGCGACGGACGAATATCCCACCTGTAGTTGCGACCCTTGTGGTCGCCTAAGTTTAAGGCAGGGACAAGCCCTGCAATTACATTCTCGTCAAACAATGAAGTAAAAACCGGCGCCTCCGGCCAAATTTCGTGAATCGCCTCCAGCACCCGTTCCGCTCCCCCGTATTCCGTCAAATAATCATGCACCAGCGCAACTTTCATAAATTATCCCCCCACTAAGCCATTACGGGTGTGTCTGTTTCTTGGCCGAACGGCCAAGAAACAGACAGACTAGGAATGTTGTTAAATCAGCTTCATCTGCGGGTGGGCCTCTTTTTCCCTCTGCTCTTCTCTGTTATCCTCAAGTTCTTTAACCAGCGATCTAAATTGCAACTTCTTCAAGGCCTCAAGCGCTTTTTCCGAGCGAAAATCACCAACCAGGCACTTTTCCAAATCCAACTCCACCGGCGCATCACTGGTAATCGTCGCCAGCATCTGCGAAAGTTCTGCCTGTTCTTTCTGACCACTCAAGAGCTTCCGCTGTCTTGACGTTAATTCATTTAAATGATCGAACACTCCCTCCAAAGTATCATATTTTTGCAATAAATCGACGGCCGTCTTCTCCCCCACCCCCGGCACCCCTGGGATATTGTCCGAGGGGTCCCCGCGCAAAGCTTTATAATCCACAATCTGATCGGGCCGCAATCCGTATCTCTCAAAGACCTCTTTAGCGTCATAGATTACCGGATTCGATAACCCCTTCAGCGGCGAATATACTTTCGTCTTCTCATCCACCAATTGCAAGACATCCCTGTCCCCGGTCACAATCACAGTCTCAACGTCAGTTTTGACATTTGAGTTGTGGTTTTGAGATTTGAGTTTTTCGGCCAGAGGCCGATCGTCCTTTGGACGAGAAATTTGAGATTGCAGCGTAGCGATAACGTCTTCCCCTTC
>JAHILA010000026.1 GCA_018897295.1 Patescibacteria group bacterium | reverse complement strand
TGTTCCCATGTTCCATTATTGGTGCAGTCAAATTGATATATAATATTACCTGTGGCTGTGCCTGAAACATCGGCATCTAAATCTACGTCATATAAAGGAGCTGTGCCTGAACTAGGATAAGCTGTTAGATTGACAGAGAGATTTGGAGCAACGCAGTCAACAACTGTAATGTATAAATCATCCGACCTAAAAGTCTGCTCCCGATCTTCGCCAGCATAACCTTTTACAGTAAAAATAAAATTCGTAGTGATATAAGCAGTGCGATTAATAGAGCCATTTTGACCCACAGTCAAAGTTTCTCCGCCTTTGTGTTCATTCGTCGCGCCAGCATATAAAATATTATTATTACTATCGCTGGACGACCAAGCAATATTTAAATTCTCGCCTTTGCAAACAGTCATTGTCTGACTGGTTGTAATAGTAGAATTAGTTGTTTGGCCTTGTGGTTTAGCAGTAAGAGTAAAAGAATCAAGAGACGGCCTTTGGCCCCTGGCCTGTACTTCTCCTTCCCAATAAACTTCGTCACCAATAACACTACCTCCGCCTGCTTGTATGTGTAGCCAAACATATCCGGCTCCAGATGGAAGGTCATCCATATTAATAAACCCAGCTGGCTGGGTAATGCCAATACTATTGGCATTGCTCCAATCTTCTGCGCATTGAATAAAATCAGTTGAACTGGCAACCTCGCTCGAATTACTCATGCTTTTTATCAGAACAATAGCCATCATACACTGGTCATAATCATCAAAATGATTTTCTGAACAGCCCATACCAAGATCATCCATTGAAGTTGTTACAACTGTTGCATCAATAATTTTCCATTTTACTGGGTTGCATACATAAGTATTAACAGGTTCTTGAAGTATACAAGCGTCCTGATTACACACCAGCGTAAAAGATGGATCTTTAGCAAACTTTGCCACGCATACTTGTTCATTGGTAATAAATTCAAAATATTTTATCCGTTCCCTATCTGAACCATCAGCTACTTTGTCGCAAGAAATTCCAATATTTTTATATTGGTCATCATAGGCAAGAATAGGCGACAAAAATGCTCTTTTTATTTGCTGAAGAAAATTATTAATCGGCGAAAAAGAAGAAATAATTTTTTGCTCGGTTCCTAAGGGTATGGTCATATTCATTGTTTTTGCCTGCGCAAAACCGAAAATCATAAAAAGACCAATAAACACTATTGAGAAAATGATGATTTTTTTCATAATAAATTATTAATTTTATTAAAATTGTTAATCTTATCTTTATTATAACAAATATAAAAGACAAAGCAAATAAAAAAAGGGGGTATATTTCACAATACCCCCCGCCATGCTTCTCATGGTTTTCGTGGCTACAGCGACCTCATTGTCACTGTTTTAGGAAACGCCGGGGATGTATAACCCAAAAACTGAATAGTCAGTTTTACGGTTACGGTTATTTCCCCTTTAAAATTGTATCCTTGGGGACGTTCAATCCCTGGCCAGATATTCTCTGTTGCTTCTTCTCCATTAGTTGAACGGAGATGAATTCCAATGGTTTCTACTCGCCCATCTCCCCAATCAATGGTTAAATCTCCGTATTGATAACCAGGGGTCTTGTTAACAAACCTTAAGGTAAGGTTTGTTAGATACAACTCCGATCCAGTTCCGTCTGGTTCCCACCGCGCGTCCACGCTCACGACATCAGCAAAGTTTTTCACATCGCTATTGTCATTGGTCTTGCACCCCGGCGTCAGCAGCACTAAAATCACCAGAATCGCCACCGCCACCACAAAAATCACAAACATTTTTTTAAGGTTCTTCTTCATCTTCCACCTCCTATGTTTATATTCTACTCCCAATTTATTGTTTTGTCAAGGACTAAGGTAATGTATACACACATATTGCACTTTCCTGTTAATCTGGGAGCATATGAAAACTATGCCCAAATCAACCAAAGAAGAAAAGTTTAGATGGATTAAACCAATCTTGGATGAAGAAATATCAATCAAGAACATGACCAAAG
>JAHILA010000025.1 GCA_018897295.1 Patescibacteria group bacterium | reverse complement strand
TTAATAGTTTTGAAGAATTAAAATACAAATTACGATTATGGAATATGTACTACAATGATACAAAACATTGTGGTCTAAACGGTAAAACTCCTAACCAAACTCTCGGATTAAGAGTGCAAAATGTCCGTATCTAAAACATTTGCGCTTGACTTTTACATTTTTTTGTAATACAATAAATTTGTCCTAGTAAGTCGGATGATTACCCTGATTCATATTGGGGAGGAAAGTCCGAACACTCTCCCGACCTATGTCGGGAAACAGCCTAGCGGGTAACGCCCGTCCATCGTAAGATGAGGGATGCGAACAGAGACGAACCGGTTAAGTCCGGAGTGAAACGGTCCCGACGTAAAAGTCGGGACTCCGACCTCGTAAGAGCGTCGGAGCTAAATTCCTAGGTGGGTGCAAGAGTAAATATCTAGCGGGAAGTGATTATGATTTTCTGCTAGTGAAAGGTAACTCGCTCGACTCCGACGGTAACGTCGGGGCTAGATAAATGATCATCGATTACAGAATTCGGCTTATAGACTTACTGGGACAATAAAAATATCGAAGCTATTGCTTCGATGTTTTTTTTATATTCTTTCAATTTTATATTCCCGGCAATCCGTTGTCTTCTTTTGTTTTAGAATCCAATGCTCGATTAACCAGTCTATCCGCTTCTGTATTGTTGTTTCGAGGAATGTAGACAAATTTTACATTGCCAAAATCAATTTTTAAATTCCAAGTTTTCAGAAATAATTGTTCAATTTTGCGGTCTAAAATCTTATACTTGCCGTTCATCTGTTTAAAAATAAGTTCGCTGTCCGTTCTTAACTCTAAGTCCATTTCTTTTGCCTGTTTCTTGCCAAAAAGCAGTTTGGCTTTCTGTAAAGCAAAAATTACTGCTTCATATTCAGCCTCATTATTTGTCGCCCTGCCGATTTTTTCCGCATATTCTTTGATTATTTTCCCTTTTTCGTCGGAAAAAATCACTCCAATCGCCCCTGGTCCTGGGTTCCCCCTACTTCCACCGTCTGTATAAATCATTATCTTCATATTTTTTTCAAGTCCATAATTTTAAACTCTAATTCTTTGGTGTTATTCCATTCATTGGCTAGTATCTCGAAAACAATATCTATTTTATCCCCTAATTCTATTTTAGCACAAGAATTCACCAAGTTAAAACCAATAGCGCTGAATTTTTTAATTCCTTCTTTTGTTTCTTTTTCTAAATATAATTTCAAATGATTTTCCCTTGAACCGACATTTTTCATTCCGATTATTTTTAATTTTCTCATCACGAATAACGGAGCTGTATTATTGCTACCGAATGGTTGGAATCTTTCAATCTCCTCAAAAACCTTCCAATTTATTTCATCTGCTTCAATCTCGGCATCAATATTCAAAAACGGAGCAATATCTTCTTTTTTGAGTTTTTTATTGGCTGTTTTCTCCAATATTTTCTGAATTTTTCCCAAATTACAAACATCTGCCCTGAATGCTCCAGCAAAAGGGTGTCCGCCGTATTCTTCCAGTAATCCTTTGCATTTATCGAGCGCGTCTATAACATCAAATCCTGCCACGCCTCCCCTGGCTGAACAAACAGCGTGGTTTTTCGACAATTGGCAGATAAATGCCGGCCTCCAGAATTCGTCCTTTAATTTCTGCGCAATTAAACCGGCTAATCCCGATGTCCACGTTTCATCCGCCTCGAATATAATTTTCTTTTTATTCTTGGTTTTTAATACTCTTGTGCGCGCTTCTTTAAAAATTCTCTCCATCTGCCTCTGCCGTTCCTGATTTTTTAATTCCAAACTGTCTGCCAATCCACCTGCTTCGATTTTGTCCTTACTTAACAAAAGCCGGAAAGCAACTGTGCCGTGGTCAACGCGGCTAGCTGCATTAATTCTCGGCCCCAAAATAAATCCTATTGTATAAGTGTTTAAATTGCCTTTTATTCTCGCTTTTTCCATTAGAGCCTGCAAACCTAATCTTTTTGTCTGAGACAAAACAATCAGCCCATATTTCACTATAGTCCTATTTTCTCCCAAAATTAACATTGAATCAGTAACTGTGGCGATCGCTGCTAAATCCAAAAGCCATTTTTCCCGCGATACTGGCAGATTTTTTGTAATTCTTGCTGCCTGAAACAGTTTAAATGCCACGCCTGCGCCTGCCAATTTCTTAAATGGATATTTGCATTTTTTCTGTTTGGGATTGATAATGGCAAACGCAGCGGGTAATTTGGGCCTGCCCACCGAAGAAGTGGGGATTTCGTGATGGTCAACAATAATCACGTCCATATTCAGCTCATTGGCCAATTTTACTTCCTCTACATCAGTTATACCACAATCAATAGTGAGAATTAATTTTACTCCCCTTTTAGAAATCTGTTCAACAGCTTTTAAATTTAAGCCATAACCTTCGGAATTTCTGTCAGGGATATAAACTTCGGGATTAATATTATAAATTTCCAAAACTTCGTGAAGCAAAACTGCGCCGCAAATGCCATCAGCGTCGTAATCAGCAAAAATAGCCACTTTCTCGTGGCTTTTAGCTGCTTGCTCGATTCTTTCCAGCGTCTTTTTTACGTCTTTTAGTAAAAAGGGGTCATGCAAATCCTGGTCATAATCAGGATTGAAGAACTCGTCAATTTCTTTCTGAGTTTTCAATCCTCTGTCCCAAAGCATTTGCAGGGTTATTTTTTGATATTCGGGAAATTTTTTCAGAAATTCACTCGACGCCGGTTCACTAATTTTCCAAATTTTTTGCATAATTTAAAAAAGCTATTTTCTAAGAGCTTCAATACCCGGCAGGGTATCATTTGCCAAATAATCCAGCATTGCTCCGCCGCCAGTAGACATCCAATCAAAAACCTTTCCTTTGCCGATCTTATTTATGAATCCGATTGTATCCCCGCCGCCAACAATCGCATAAGCATTGCTTTTATTAATCGCCTTGATCAATCTCATAGATGCCTCATCAAATGGCTTCTTATCAGTTAATCCCAATGGGCCGTTCCAGACAACCATTTTTGCATTCATCACTATATCGCAAAACAGATGCATTGTTTTTGGCCCGATATCCAATGCTTTTTCAAACCATTGCAATGGTTTGATATCCCGATAAAGCGCATTCTTGCCGTCCCAAATTCTTAAATCAATGGGTAAAAATAATTTTGGGCTCTTTAAGTTTATTTTCTTGACCTCTCTGAAAGAATTCTTATCAATTAATGATCCGCCCATGGTAATACCCTTACTGGCAAAAATTGTGTTTGCTAGAGCCCCACCAATCAAAACCTTATCAGCAATTTTTAAGAATTTATTAATTACTTTTATTTTCGTTTCGATTTTCGCTCCGCCAATAATGGCCACCAATGGTTTTTTGGGATTTTTTATAATCTTACCTAATTTTTCTATCTCTTTTTCAAATAAAAATCCTGGTGCAGAAGGTAAAAACTTCGGAATGCCCACAATCGAAGCATGTTCGCGGTGTGAAACAGCGAATGCTTCATTAATAAAAACATCCCCTAATTTCGCTAATTTTTTGGCAAACTCAAGGGAATTTTTTTCTTCATCAGCCCAAAATCTGATATTTTCCAAAAGCAAAATATTGTTGTGTCCAATATCCTTGCCAAAAATATCTTCGGAAAAACCAACTTTCTTTTTTAATAGTTTTCCTAATTCATCAGCAATTGACTTCAAAGACAGCTTACTGTTTTTCCTTTTATTGGACCCGCCTACCGATAAGGCGGGGCGCCCTAAATGGGAAATTAAAATAATTTTTGCTTTTTGTTTGATTAAATATTCTATTGTCGGCAAACTTTCTTTAATCCTGAAATTATCGGCAATTTTTCCTTTTTCGTCTAATGGCACGTCGAAATTAACACGCACTAATGCGCGTTTATTTTTTACATCTAATTTTTTAAGTGTTTCAATCTTAGACATTTTGATTTATTTTTATAAATTCATCTACTTTTAAACTGGCTCCTCCAACTAATAATCCGTCAAATCCAACATCAATATAATCCTTGGAAATTTTGCTATTTACACTTCCGCCGTATAAAACCTTATTATTAAGTTTTTCTTTTATGGATTCCAAAGATTCTTTGGCTTTAGATGCTTCACAAAAATCTCCTGTTCCAATTGCCCAAACCGGCTCATAAGCAATAATTATTCTGTCTAAATCTTTTTTCGAAATTCCGTTTAAATCCTGTTCCAATTGCTTTTTAATTACCTCTTTGGCGTCTTCTCCTTTTTTCTCGCCAATGCACAAAATCGGCCTTAAATCCGTTGCAAGCGCGGCTTTAAGTTTTTTATTTATCATTTCATCTGTCTCTTTAAAATGCACTCTTCTTTCCGAATGGCCGATAATTACATAAGCAACTCCTAAATCTTTCAGCATATCCAGGGAAATTTCGCCAGTATACGGCCCGGATGCTTCCCAATAACAATTCTGGGCGCATAAATTATCGGATTTTAATTCAGAAAGATAAGTAAATGGCGCGCAAATAATTGCGCCGGTTTTTTTTACCTTATTAAAAAGTTCCTTTGCCTCTTTAATAGTAGAAGGATTCATTTTCCAATTTGCGACAATTAATGGTTTCATATAAGTGGTAAATTAATTATTCCTAACGTAATTAGACTTACCAGAATTCCTGCTATTAAAACTCCGGCGGCAATTGCTGGAAAGGCGCGTTTTAAAGGAATTCCAAAAACATAAGCAATTAACGAGCCTGTCCATGCCCCAGTACCCGGCAAAGGAATTGCCACAAAAATTGTTAAAGCCAGATATTGCCAACGCTCAAAAATTTTTGTGTGTTTTTTCCTCGTTTTTTCAAAAAGCCAATTAAAAAACTTATTTAAAAAATAAATTCTATGGATTGCAAATCTATTTATTAATAAATCCAAACCCAAAATAATAAAAACAATCGGAATTAAATTGCCAATTAATGACCAAAGAAAAGCGGACCAAACCGACATTTTATAAACTACCATAGCTACGGGAATCGCCACCCTTAATTCGCCTATGGGTATGGCAGCTATACCAACCACAATCAATTCGTGGGGAATATTCATATTAATCAATTTTGACTCCTCTTAAAAACTTAGCAACTTCCTCTGGTTTAACGCTGATAATTTCAACTCCTGTGCCCAATTCAATGCCTGCCCATGTATTTGTTTTCGGCAGAATTTCAATATGCCAATGGTAATATTTATAATCTCTGCCGTCACAAGGCGCAGTGTGGATAAAAAAGTTGTAGGCAGGATCTTTAAGTCCCTTATAAAGCCGGTAAAGCGCCTGCTGAAGTGCTTCGCCCAAAGACATTCTTTCGGCCTCGGTTATTTCTTTAAAATTTGACTGGTGTTTGCGGGGATAAATTCTTAATTCGAAATTAACGCGCGGCACAAACGGCGAAAAAACTACAAAATGCTCATTATGAAAAACGCATCGGTTTTTTTCCTTTTTTTCGCATTTTAACATTTCACAATGAACGCATTTGTGATGCTCTTTATAATATCTTTTTGCGCCACTTAAACTGCGCTTAACGTCGCTGGGTAAAACAGTTAGAGCAATTATCTGCGAATGAGGATGAGAGATTGATGCGCCTGCTTCTTTGCCGTGATTGTGGAAAATAAAAACATAATTTACGCACTGGTGATCCATTAAGGCAATATAACGTTCCTGGTATGCTTTCAAAACCTCCGCTACTTTTTCAACCGGCATCAAGGCCAGATGTTTTTTATGGTCGCGAGTAATAACAATTTCATGAAAACCCACTCCTTCCATTACTGTATATGGCCCTTCCTTATGAGATATTGGGCATTGGCCATAACCTATAATTGGAAATTTGTTTTTAATAACCTGTAAACTCCATTTATTCCCCTTACCATAAATTAAAAGCGGTTCGCTGTGACCCGTGATTTGCGGATTTTCAAAAGGACAGTCGGAAATTTTCTGCTCAAATTTCTGGCGGCCGCCGATGAAACTATTCGGTTTTTTTGCCCTGCCAGTTGCCACAATCATCCAATCTCCACTGACTGGGTCCTGCCTTAATTCGGAAATATATTGGGAGTTATTTTTTTTCATTTATCTTATATTTGTCTGTTAAAAAATTCCATTTAATTTTTAATAATTCCCAAAAAGTTTTAAGATAGCTCATTAATGTAACCGCTCCTGGCGGGTTATTCCAGTCCACTGGCAGTTCTTTTGTTTTGAATCCCATTTTTTTTGCCAATGACAGGATTTCAAAATCAAACCCCCAGCGATTGAGAGTTTGTTTGAGAAAAATCTGATCAACTGCTTTATCGGTAAAAAGCTTAAACCCTCGTTGAGAATCATGAATTTCCCAAAGACCAGTCACGATTCGAATTATATATTTCGCTAATCTCCCTAGTAATCGGCGGTACCAGGCAGCGGTTTCTTTGATTTTTGCCCCCTTTACTTCTATCGAGCCAATTACAATATCGTAATCCTTTTTGATGTATGGCCAGAACCCGTCCAAATGGTCGATTGGTGTTGAATTATCGGCGTCCATAAATAATCTATATTTCCCTTTTGCTTCCAGCATCGCCTGCTTCACCACCCAACCTTTGCCATGATTTTCTTTGTTGTCGATCAAGCGCAGATTTCTTATTAATTCTCCCATTTTGTTCACCACTTGTGCTGTATTGTCCTTTGACCCATCGCTAATAACGATAATTTCGTAATCATATTTCTGCTCTGATAGATATTTATCAATATCTAAAAGCGTGGTTGCAATCCTTTTTTCCTCGTTATAAGCAGGTATCACTACAGATAAATGTATTTTATTTTCCATACTTAAATTATATCACGATGTGAGTATTTTTGTCCCTTTTTTTGTAATCGCGATAGTGTGTTCGAAATGGGCGGAAATGCTATAATCTTTGGATCGGAAGCCGAATCCGTCTTCGGTTTTTTCAATTTTCCAATTGCCAGTTATAATCATCGGCTCAATTGCCAGAACCATACCCTCAACAAGTTCGAGACCTGTTCCTTTCTTGCCATAATTTAAAATCTGCGGATCTTCATGGACACTTTTGCCAATTCCGTGCCCGACCAAATCCCGAATAACATTAAATCCTTTTTTTTCAACATAACTCTGTATTGCCCATCCAATATCGCCCAAATGTCTGCCCGGCCTGCATTGTTTAATTGCAATTTCCAAAGATCTTTTTGTTGCTGCAATTAATTTTTTCAGTTTTTTATCTATTTTGCCGATCGGCAGGGTTATAGCCATGTCAGTGCAATACCCTCTACTCGTCCCGTTTGCTGGGAATCTGATTCCTAAATCAAGAGTCAATAAATCTCCTTGTTTCAATTTCCTATTGCTCGGCACTGCGTGAACTATTTCTTCATTCACAGAAGCGCATAAAACAGCCGGATAATTATTAAAACCTTTAAAGGCCGGCTTTACGCCGTAAGAAAAAATAAGGTCTTGAGCGACCTCATCTAATTCTTTTGTAGTTATGCCGGGTTTTGCATGTTTGGCAACTTTTTTTATTATTTTTGCCAAAATGCTTCCGCCCTGCTTCATTATTTCAATTTCTTTTTCTATGTAAATATTCACCATTTATTTTATTACTTTTAAAATATCCTTAAAAACATTTTCTCTTGTTTGTTCGCCGTTAATATAAACCAAATTATAATGTTTTTTCAAATAATTTATTGCGGGAACGGTTCTTTTTTTGTATAAAATAAAGCGTTTTTTAATATCCTTTGCTTCGTCATCAGCTCTGTTTCTTTTGGGCAATCTTTTTAATGCTTCTTTTTCAGAAATATTAATAAGAATAAATTTAGTATTTTTCTTTCTATCTAAAAACTTCAAAAAATCATCCAAGTCTTTCGCTTCCTGTAATCTTCTCGGAAACCCGTCAGCAATAATCCCCTGATTTTTTTTAAGATTCTGGGCAATGTCATACATCCATAAAGTGGTGGCTAAATCATCAAACGGCAGTCCTCCGCTTTCAACAACTGATTTTATTCTTTCACCAACATCGGTCTTTTGTTCTGTTAATTTCCTGAATAGTTTGCCAGTAGAAATATAATAAGCGCCTTTAAAACGTTCCAATAAGCGTTTTGCCTGCGTTCCTTTTCCGCATCCTGGCGGTCCGATTAAAATAAAATTTTTAAAATCCTTCATAATCCCTCATTGTTAATTGCGATTCAACTTGCTTCATTGTTTCCAAAACCACGGAAACAACGATTAAAACCGCTGTACCTCCGATAGTCATTGAAGCAAGGCCAGTAGCTCCCTGGACTATTGTCGGCAAAACAGCAATCAAACCCAAAAACAAAGCCCCGACAAAAGTAATCTTGTATAAAACGTGTGAGAAAAATGCAGCAGTATTCTCACCCGGCCTAATACCCGGCACAAACCCACCGTTTTTCTGAACATTTTCGGCAATCGCTTTCGGATCGAAAGTAACCGAAGTATAAAAAAAGGTAAACACTACTACTAAAATAAAATAAACAACAGCATAAAAAATCTGGTCCTGAAAAATATTCCCGATTGATGTCGCTATTTTCGCAATTGTCAGGTTGGAAGCAGTCGAAAAAAACTTGGCAATCATTCCCGGAAAAAGCATAATAGACAAAGCAAAGATTATAGGAATCACTCCTGCCTGGTTGACTTTTAAAGGTAGATAAGTCGAGAATCCGCCGTAAACTCTTCGCCCCTTAATCCTTTTTGCATAAGCAATAGGAACTTTTCTCTGGGACTCATTAATTATAACGACCCCGACAATTACCAGAACTGCCACAATTATAAAACCCAGATATGCGGGCAATTGCGCCGGAGTATAAGTCGCGATAATCTGCTGGATAGATGAAGGAATTCTTCCGACAATACCGGCAAAAATCAATAAAGAAACTCCGTTGCCGATTCCTTTTTCGGAAATTAATTCGCCCAGCCACATCAGAAAAACCGCTCCGGCCGTAATTGTAGCAATGGCAGTAAATAATGCGAATGAAGACAGAGGAATAACTATCTGTTGGCTGGTTAAAAGATTTATCATTGCATATGCTTGCAGGGCTGCCAGAGGAACAGTCAAAATTCTTCCGTATTGGTTAAATTTTCTCTGTCCTTCCGGGCCTGATTCATGGTACATTTCTTTAAGTTTCGGGAAAATCATGGTTAAAAGCTGTAAAATAATCGTGGCAGTAATAAATGGTCCAAGACCCAACATAGCGATTGAAAAATTCTGCATTGCGCCTCCGGTAAAAATATTAATCAAGCCAAAAAGCTGATTTCCTTGAAAAAATGCCCGGAGTTTTTCTGTATTAACTCCCGGCACTGGAATATTTGAAATCAGGCTAAAAACTATTAATAAACCGGCAACAAATAATATTTTGTTCCTTAATTCTTTAACCTTGAAAAGTTGTTTAATTTTTTCTAACCATTGCATATTTTTTCTACGGATTTTGACATTCTGCAATTTTCAACTTTCAGTTTCTTTTTTAATTTTCCATCACCCAGAATTTTAACATCTGGCACCCTGTTATTAACTTTAACAATTAATCTTTTTTCGAGCAATGTTTCCGGACTGACTATTTCTCCATTATTATACTTTTTTTCCAAATCCTTCAAATTAACAATCTGCGGTTTCGTAGCAAACGATTTAAACCTGTATCCTCTTTTTTTGGGAATTTTTTTGATAAAATCGCGGATTTCCGGCCTAAGTTTTCTACCAGCTCTTGATAATTGCCCTTTTAATCCCTTTCCAGAATAAGTCCCGCGTTTGCCTCCTCGGCCGACACGCTTTTTCGCTTTCTGGGAATAAATTGGTTTTACTTGATGTAGTTGCATATTATGAAGAAGTCAGACTTCTTTATGATAATTTTCTTAATGCTTCAATTGCTGCCTCAGCATTGGCTAATTTATTCGTTGTTCTTCCGATAATTTTGGAAACCACGTTTTCTATTCCGGATAAATTGCAAATAACTCTGACTGCGCCACCAGCAATAATTCCTCTTCCTTTCGGAGCTGGTTTCAACATAACTTTAGCTGCACCGAATTTTGCTTCAGTCATCTGGCTGATTGATTTATTCTCTGTAATCGGAACTTGAATCAGATTCTTCTTGGCTTGATTCACTGCTTTTTCGACTGCGATAGTCACATCAGCTCCTTTCGCCAAACCGATTCCAACTTTGCCCTGCCTGTTTCCGATAATAACTAATGCTCGGAAGCTGAATCTTCTGCCTCCGGCAACCATTCGAGCAGTTCTGCGGATATCTAAAAGTTTCTGCTCAAATTCTGACTTCTCTTCTTTTCTATCACCTCTTCTGGTTCTTGGTTTTCTTTCGAATTTTTTTTCTTCTGTCATAAATTTAAAATTTTAAACCCCCCATACGTGCTCCGTCTGCTAATGATTTTATTCTTCCATGATATTTATATCCTGCCCGGTCAAAAATAACCTTTTCAACCTGCTTGCCAGCAGGTAGGTCTTTTGCTTTTTCGGCCAATAATTTTCCAACCTCTTGTGCAATTGCCACCTTCCCTTTGGGAAGCTTCTTTATTTCATTATCGTTGGCAGAAACTAATGTTTTGCCTTTTTCGTCGTCTATTAACTGCGCGTAAACATGCTTATTGCTTCTAAAAACGCAAAGCCGCGGGCATTTTGCATTGCCTATTGTTTTTGCTTTGATTCTTTTATGCCTGGCGATTCTTTTTTCTTGTTTTTGTTTTTTCATGATTTTATCCAGCTGTCGCAACTGCCTTCTTACCGGCTTTTCTTCTGACTATTTCATTTTCGTATCTGATTCCTTTGCCTTTGTACGGCTCTGGCTTTCTGTAACTCCTGATTTCGGCGGCTGTCTGGCCGACCATCTGTTTGTCTATCCCGGAAATAGTTATTGTATTTTTCTCCACTTTAAATTCTATCATCTTCGGAACTTCAACTTCTATGGAGTGGGAAAAGCCTAAATTCAAAACCAATTTATTCCCACTCATCATCGCCTTATAGCCGATCCCTTCAATAATTAATTTTTTCTCAAATCCCTTACTTACTCCTTCCGTCATATTAGCTATTAATGCCCTGAATGTTCCCCATAAAGCAGAGCTGTTTTTTGTTTTCTTCAATTCTTTTAATAAAATCGTTTTGTCTTTGATTTCAACTTCGATTTCTGACGTTAATTTTTGGGTCAATTCGCCTTTTTCCCCTTTAACCAATATTAAATCTTTATCGATTTTCACTTCGACTCCATCTGGAATAATTATTGGTTGTTTGCCGATTCTACTCATATTAATATTAAAAAACTCTACAAATTAATTCTCCTCCCAAGCTATTTTTTTTGGCATCCCTGTCAGTCATAAGCCCGCTGGAAGTTGTGAGAATAATAATTCCGCGGCCCTGTGAAAACTTAATTAAATTGTTTTTAGAAACATAAATCCTTTGTCCCGCCTTGCTTATTCTGATTAATCCCTGGATTTTAGGAGATATATTTTTGTTGTCTTTATATTTTAAATCCACTTCCAATTCTTTTTTGGTCTCCTTGCCCGATTCTTTAACAGCGCCCAAATATCCTTCAACGCTTAAAAGTTTTGCCAATTCAAATTTGATTTTAGAGTGCGGAAAAACTACAGTTTTATGTCCAACTGCTTGAGCGTTTCTTATCCTTGTTAACATGTCGCTTATAGGATCTGTTCTCATATATTCTTGTCCCGATATACGGGTTTACCAGCTTGATTTTTTAATACCAGGAAGTTCCCCTTTGTTGGCTAATTCTCTGAAACAAATACGGCACAAACCGAATTTGCGCATATAGCCGTGTCTGCGACCGCAGCGAAAACAGCGGTTGATTTTTCGCGTTGAAAACTTTGGTTTTTTATGTGATTTAGCAATATCGGATGTCTTAGCCATACGTTTTATTTAATTGGAAAACCCATTAGTTTATAAAATTCCAATGCTCTTTCTTTATTTTTTTCGTGAATTACAATTGTTATTTCCATGCCGAAAATCCTTCTGATGTCTTCTTGGGATATTTCTGGGAAAATAATATGTTCTTTGATGCCAATCGTCAAATTGCCGTCTTTATCGATTGATTTTGGATTTAATCCCCGAAAATCCCTGGTTCTCGGCAAAACAATATTTATCAGGCGAGAAAGAAAATCATACATTCTTTTACCGTGCAAAGTCACTTTTAATCCGACCGGCATTCCTTCTCTTGTTTTAAAAGCAGAAATTGCTTTCTTGACCAGTGTTATTAATGGCTTTTGGCCTGTAATTAAAGTCAAATCTCTGATAATTAATTCTTGTGTTTTTTCGTCTTTAGAAACAGTGATACTGCCGATTCCGATATTAACTACCACTTTCTCGATTTTTGGCACAGCCAAATCATTCCGGTATCCAAACCGTTTTTTCATTTCAGGTATTACTTCTTTAATGTATTTTTCCTTTAACATATTATATTTCCTGTAGGCACTTTTTACATATCCGTGCCTTATTTTTCTCCAGTATCCTATGCCCAATACGGGTGGCTTTTTTGCATTTCGGGCAGATTATCTTCACATTAGAAATATTCATTGGACGCGACACTTCTACTCTCTGCCCCTTCTCTCCTTCTTTTTTTGGCTTCTTGTGCCTTTTAACGATATTTAAACCTTCAATAGTAATTCTATTGTCTTTTGGATAGACTTCGGTCACTTTTCCGCTTTTATTTTTGTCTTTTCCGGTAATGATTAAAACTATGTCGCCTGATTTGATTTCCATATTTTATAATACCTCGGCTGCTAATGAAATTATTTTATCAAAACCTTTATCTTTTAATTCTCTGGCTACCGGGCCGAAAATTCTATTTCCTTTTGGTTCTTTGCCGTCCAGAATCACGGCCGCATTATCATCAAATCTAATATAGCTACCGTCTTTTCTGCGCAAAGATCTTTTCTGTCTAACAATTACCGCTCTGATTATTTCTTTCTTTTTAACCAATTTTCTGGGTTCGGCATTCTTAACTGAAGCCACAATAATATCGCCAATCTGAGCATATCTGCGTCTGGTTGCACCCAAAACCTTAAACACCCGGATTGCTTTCGCTCCAGTATTGTCAGCTACAATTAAATTTGTTCCTGCCTGAATCATATAATTATAAAACTATCCATCTTTTTTCTTTTGATATTGGCCCGCATTCTTGAATAGAAATCTTGTCTCCGATATGATATTTTTTCTCTGGATCATGAGCTTTGTATTTTTTGGAAACACGATATCTTCTTCTGTATTTGGGATGTTCCTTGATCCTTTCAACTAAAACCACAATGGTTTTATCCATTTTATCAGAAACTACTACACCTTTTAATATTCTTTTATTTGTTTTCTTGTCCATGTTGTTTCAAAAGTGTTAATATTCTAGCAATATCGCGCCTATTCCTATGAATTTCGTTGATATTCTTCACTTTCCCGCTGGCTAGGTTAAATCTTAACTCTCGAAGATTATCTCTCAGATGGATAAGAGTTTCTTTCAATTCTTTATCTGTTTTTTGCTTGAATTCTTTTGTTTTCATAATTTATCTTTTTACAAATTTTGTTCTGATCGGAAGTTTATGGCTGGCTAATTTTATTGCCTCTTTTGCAATTTCCTCGGAAACCCCGTCTATTTCGAAAAGTATTCTGCCCGGCTTAACAGCAACTACATAATATTCAACGCTTCCCTTACCGCCACCCATCGGCACCTCCTGCCCTTTTTGGGTTACTGGCTTGTCGGTAAAAACCCTAATCCAAAACTTACCACCTTTCTGCAAATGATGGGCTATTGTTCTTCTGGCTGACTCGATCTGCCTGGCAGTTATCCATTTTGTACCGTCTGCTTTCAATCCAAAGGCTCCAAAAATTAATTCTGTACCACCCTTGGAATTTCCTTTAAATCTTCTTCTACCTTTATGCCATTTTCTATGTTTTACTTTTTTGGGCTGCATATTATTTTTCAAATACCTCTCCTTTGTTTATCCAAATTTTTATTCCGATCACGCCGTAAATTGTGTAAGCATTAACCTGGGCATAATCAATATTTGCCCTGATTGTCTGAAGAGGTAAACTACCCTTAATTAATTTTTCATCACGGGCCATTTCCGAACCATTCAAACGCCCGGAAACAGAAACTTTGATTCCCTTGACCTCTGGATTCTGTATTGCCTTTTCGATTGTCTGTTTAATTACACGCCTGAAAGGCATTCTTCGCTCCAGCTGTTCGGCAATTGCCTGACCGATAATATTTGCTTTGGTTTCGGCTTTTCTAATTTCCTCTACGTCTATTTTAATGTCTATACCTTTTATTTTCCCTTTAAAAACTTTACTGATAACTCGTTTCTTAAGTTCTTGGATTCCAGCTCCTCCGCGGCCGATAATAATGCCCGGCCTGGCGGCTTTGATTATAATATGAATGGAATTAGCCAAACGCTTTATTATTATCTCGTCAACTATTGCCGGCTTTAATTCTTTTTTTAAAAATTCGCGGATTTTAATATCCTGCTCCAAATTACTTTTGTAGTTTTTTTTGCTGAACCACTGCGACTGCCAATCCTCAATGCCTTTTATTCTAAAAACTTTTGGATGAACTCTATGACTCATAATTACATTGATTTTCTTCTAAATATTTTTCTAGCAATGCTTCCGATAAATCCTTTTCCTTTTTTAGTCTCTTTGAGAGGTCTATATTTCGGTTTCTCCGGTTTCTGAGTGGACACAACCGTAACTGGAGGCGCTTCTTTCGGAGTTTTTTCCATTTCTATTGATTTTACGGGCTGGGCTTTTTTTATTTTAACCCCATCTTTAACCCCTAACACTAAAATTATATGGCTTGTTCTTTTCATAATCGGATGCGCTCTGCCTCTTGAAACCGGCATCCATCTTTTATTGGGAACGCCCTCATCAACTCTGATTTCTTTGATAAATAAATTTTCCTTTTCAAGATTAAGATTGTTCTTAGCATTAGCAATAGCCGAGTTCACAAGTTTCAAAATCGGAGCCGCTGCCCTTCGACTGATAAATTTCAACTGGGCTTCTGCTTCTTTTATTTCTTTGCCCCTGATTAAATCAATCACTGACCTAACTTTTCTCGGAGCAATCCTTAAATAATTTAAACTGGCTTTAATTTCCATATTTTTTATTTAGTTTTTGCAACGGGTGCTAACGTTGGTGCTGACGCCGTTTCTTCTGTGCCTTTTTCGATTTCTCTCTGCATCTTGCCTCCGTGACTAGTGAATTTCCTAGTCGGAGAAAATTCTCCTAATTTATGACCGACCATTTCTTCTGTTGCAAAAACCACAATATGGTCTTTGCCATTATGCACGCCAAAAGTAAATCCTATCATTTCTGGCGTTATAGTACAGTCGCGAGACCATGTTCTAATTATGGTTTTATCTCCAGATTTTAATTTCTTAACTTTCTCTATTAATTTTTTATCCACCCAAGGACCTTTTTTTAAACTTCGTGTCATACTTTTATTTACGTTTTTTGTGAATTCTTCTTCTAATTATAAATGTATCAGAATATTTTCTATTTTTCCTGGTTTTAACGCCAAAAGCCTGCTTGCCCCAAGGAGTTTTCGGTCCTCTGCGCAAACCAATCGACGTCTTACCTTCTCCTCCGCCGTGCGGATGGTCAACTGGATTCATCGCTGTTCCCCTAACCCTTGGCCTTACTCCTTTCCATCTCATTCTGCCGGCCTTTCCAAGGTTAGTAAAAATATGCTCGGGATTGCTTAATGCGCCTATTGTTGCCATGCAATCTGCTTTCACCATCCTGATTTCCGCGGAAGGAAGGATTAAATGGACATGCCGACCTTCTTGGGCGCTGACTTGCGCGCCTGAACCAGCTGTGCGGACAATCTTCCCGCCTTGGTTAGGAATCAATTCAATATTATAAACAAAAGTTCCCACTGGAATATTTTTTAGTGCCATTCTGTTTCCGGATTTAATGATTGTTTTCTCGGATGTAATAATTTCATCTCCGACTTTCATCTCCTGCGAAGCTAAAATATATCTTTTTTCTCCGTCAGCATAACAAATCAAAGCAATAAAAGCTGACCTATTCGGATCATATTCAATAGTTTTTACTTTAGCCGGAATATTCATCTTATCTCTTCTGAAATCAACGATGCGGTACAATTGTTTGTGTCCTCCACCTTGATGCCTAATAGTAATCCTACCTTGTTTGTTTCGGCCAGCTTGTTTCTTGAAAGACATGAGAAGAGATTTTTTCGGCTTGTCAGTAGTTAAAATTTTACTGTATTCAATACCGATTCTCCCTCTTGTGCCTGGACTTGTTGGTTTATAATTTTTCATAATTAATGCGGTAAAATCTCGATTTTATGACCTCTCCATAGAGTAATAATGGCTTTTTTGTATCCTGGTTTTTCGCCAATTTTACCTTTCATTATTCTTTTCTTGGTTTTGATATTGATGATATTAACCTTTTTAACCGCTACGCCATAAAGATTAGCAATAGCTTTTTTAATTTCTGATTTATTGGCATCAGAATAAACTTTAAAAATATATTTTCCGCTTTCGGAAAGATTGGTCGCCTTCTCGCTGATATGTGGTCCTTTTAAAAGTATCGCAGCTGTAATTTCCTTATTTTTCATTGGCGCCCTTTTAATGGGCTCCACGCCAAAACTTTCAGATTTAGGCGGGCCCGCCTGCTTGCGCTTCGCGCTTGCGGCGGGTCTTTTTTTAAAAACATTAAACAGTCCCATAAGTCTTTTCAATTACCTTAATTGCTTCTTTATCTATTAGTAAATATTTAAACGATAATAAATCTAAAACATTTAAACTGTCGGCAAGTATTGTTTTTGTACTGGGAATATTTTTGCTGGCAATGATTATATTTTCATTTTTTTTGGAAATAGTTATCAATACGCTCGGTTTTTTGACTTCTTTAAGAATTTTACCAAAAATTCCAGCCATTATTTTTGTTTTTGGTTCTTTTATCTTTAATTCATCTAAAACAATCAATTCTTTATCCTGAACCTTCGAAGTTAAAACCATAAAAAGAGCTTTTCTTTTGGCTTTTTTATTGATTTTTTTCTCAAAATTTTCCTCAAGCTTCGGTCCGAAAGTCACGCCACCGCCTCTCCATAAAGGGGAACGAATTGAACCATGTCTGGCGCGGCCAGTTCCTTTTTGTCTCCATGGTTTTTTGCCTCCGCCTCTCACCTCGCTTCTGTCTTTAGCATGGGCTAGATGAAAACGGCTGTTTGCCGTCTGGGCGTTTACCGCCTGATAAATTAAATCATTATTAATTTTCACGCCAAAAATTTCCTCTGGCAAACTTATTGTGCCTACTTGTTCCCCCTCTGAATTATGAACCAATACTTTAATCATAATTAAATAGTTTGAATTTCGATTAATCCGCCATTGGGACCCGGAACTGCGCCAGAAACTGCCAATAAATTATTCTCTGCATCTATTGCAGCGATTTTTAAATTTTTGACCGTGATTCTATCAATGCCCATATGACCAGCCATTCTTTTTCCTTTTATTACTTTTTCCGGAAAACTGCAACCAATAGAACCGGGTTTTCTTAAACTATGTGGGTCTCCGTGAGAAGTTGAACCACCCTTGAACCCATATCTTTTTACAACCCCCTGGAATCCTCTGCCTTTAGAAATCCCCGAAATTCTTATTTTATCTCCTTCTTGAAAAGTTGAAACATCAATTTTGTCGCCAGTTTTAAATTTTGTAATATCTATATCTCCTCTGAATTCTTTCAGATATTTAAATGGTTTTTGTTTTAACGGCTTTTTTATTTTTTGGGGCTTTAATTCCTGAAATCCAATCTGGACAGCATCATAACCGTCTTTGTTGGGTTCTTTTGTTCTGATTTGAGTAATAAAACACGGCCCAGCTTCAATAACAGTAACTGGTACAACTATTCCTTCTTTGTTATATATTTGAGTCATTCCGACTTTTTTCCCAATTATAAATTTTATCATACTATACGAAAATGCTAATGAAAAATACCGGCTACCCGGTATTTCTAACTCAGCTAGCTGTCTTTTCCATCTATTTTATTAATACAAATTCATTTAATAATTTGTAGTTACATTTTAATCTCTATGTCTACGCCTGCAGGCAAGTTTAAATTCATCAATGCATCAATAATCTTCGGCGCTGGATTGAGTATATCAATCACGCGCTTATGGGTTCTCATCTCAAACTGTTCTCTCGCGTTCTTATGAACAAAGGTTGAACGATTAACCGTGTATTTCTGAATATGAGTTGGCAATGGTATTGGACCAACTACTTCGGCCCCGTATCTCTCGGCAATCTCAATAATCTGCTTAGCTGATTGGTCAACAATTTTATGATCAAACGCTTTGATCTTTATTCTCAAACGCTGCTTTATCTCTTCGGTTCCGATTTCTTTCTTTTTTACCATTATTTCGAATAAATTACTTGATGATTTTAGTGACTACTCCTGCGCCAACTGTCTTGCCTCCTTCTCGAATGGCAAATCTTTGTTTTTCTTCCAGTGCTACTGGGTTGATAAGTTTGATATTTAATTTGACAGTATCGCCAGGCATTACCATTTCTGTTCCTTCTGCCAATGAAGTTACATCACCAGTAACATCAGTGGTACGGATATAAAACTGAGGCTTATATCCTTTGAAGAATGGAGTATGACGACCGCCTTCTTCTTTAGATAAAATATAAACTTCGCCTTCAAATTCACTATGAGGAGTAACGCTACCTGGCTTGGCAATAACTTGTCCTCTTTCTACGTCTTCTTTCTTTAAGCCTCTTAAGAGAATTCCGGCATTATCACCTGCCATACCCTCATCTAATGACTTGTTAAACATTTCAATACCAGTAATTACGGTCTTCTGGGTCGGCTTTATTCCAATAATTTCAACTTCTTCGTTAATTTTAACGATTCCTCTTTCAATTTTTCCAGTAACCACAGTTCCGCGGCCTCCAATTGAGAAGATATCTTCAATCGGCATTAAAAACGGTTTATCGGTTTCTCGTTTTGGTTCCGGAATGTATTCATCCAAAGCTTTAACAAGCTCGAAAATACATTTAGCATCTTCTGAATCCGGAGAGCTTGCCTCCAGGGCCTTTAAAGCTGAACCGCGGATAAATGGAATTTTGTCTCCAGGAAATTCATATTTAGTCAAAAGCTCTCTCACTTCTGCCTCAACTAAATCAATCAATTCAGGATCATCAACCTGGTCAACTTTATTTAAAAATACGACAATTGCCGGCACGCCGACCTGACGGGCTAAAAGAACGTGCTCTCTAGTCTGAGGCATTGGGCCGTCAGCAGCAGACACAACCAAAATAGCACCATCCATCTGAGCTGAGCCAGTAATCATGTTCTTAATATAATCAGCATGACCCGGGCAGTCGATATGGGCATAGTGTCTTTTTTCACTTTCGTACTCAACATGAGCTAAGGCAATAGTAATACCACGATCCCTTTCTTCTGGAGCATTATCAATCTCGTTAACTCCCTTTTTTTGGGCATTAAAACCTTTAGCACTCAATTGTTTAAGGATGGCAGCAGTTAAAGTAGTTTTCCCATGGTCAACGTGGCCAATTGTTCCTACATTAACGTGCGGCTTTATTCGTTCAAATTTTTCTGCCATATTATTTTATTTTTAGCTGCGATGACAGAATACAAGAAATATACAATATTGCTTGGATACTGTTATTCGCAAACTGTTAGTTATTATTTATGATATAAAGTCTAACTGATTATTAATAATCAGTCAAGCTCTTGTATGAGGCCACCCAATTTTGCACTTTTGAGGCATTAAAACTGGTAATTGTAATTTAGTCAGCGATAACATAAACTGTACAGGAGATAATTTATTCTGAAAAGCATAATGCACCCTATCAGTATTGTACCAAACAAG
>JAHILA010000024.1 GCA_018897295.1 Patescibacteria group bacterium | reverse complement strand
TGGCGTTTCTCAAAACTCAGAACGTAGTTCTGACCGGTGCCCAAGGCGTTTCTCTCGTCTTTGAACAGAAGCGAGAAGATTTGCCCAAGGGCTACTGGTATGTTTCCTTTGATGAGAAGGAAGCTCTTTGGAAAGATGCCGGTGGTGACCACAGGGTGCCGGGTGTGGATCGGTACTCGGACGGAGGCTGGTACTTCCGTCTCGGCTTTTTCGAGGATGTCTGGTACGACTATCGCTGCCTGCTCTGCTTCTGCGACTAATTTAGTGTTTAGACACTTGGTCGCTTAGCACAGCTCTTTGGTTCTTTGAACATTAGGGAGCCCTTGCTTGCGAGGGCTCCATTTTTTTATTTTGGTTGATTTTAGGGTAAAATTGGGATAGAATGAAATTATGAAGAAATCAGAACTTATATTCAGCGCATTGCTGGTGCCGGTTGATTTTTTGATGCTCATTCTAGCTGGAATCGCAGCTTATTTTTTGCGTGTCAGCCCATTAGTAGCAAAATGGAGGCCAGTGCTTTTTAGTATAAATTTGCCTTTTGAAAGATATCTTTTCTTAACGTTGGCAGTAGCGATTTTTGGTGTTTTGATTTTCGCTGTTTCCGGTTTGTATCATATTAGCACTCAGAAGCGGTTGTTTAAGGAGTTTTTTCAGATTATTGTAGCAACTTCTGCCACTATTTTGGTTGTGATTCTCTATGTTTTTTTCAGTAGGGAGCTCTTTGAATCGCGTTTTATAGTTCTGGCGGCCTGGGTTCTGGCAATAATTTTTGTCAGTTTCGGCCGTTTTTTTATTAAAAAACTTCAGCGCTTTTTAGTCGGGAAATATAATGTCGGAGTCAGAAATATTGTTGTGATTGGCGAGGATAAATTAAGCAGAAAAGTTATTAAAGAGATAAAACGCAATCCAGATTTAGGATACAGGATAATTAAAAGATTTTTCGAATTAAAAACGGATAAAATAAAAGAGTTTCTTCTGAACAGCAATCCGCAAATAGATGAAGTTGTCTTAGCCAGTCCGCATTATGAAAGAAACAATATTCTGGAATTTTTAGATTTTTGTGAAGAGCAGAGGATTGGCTTTAAATTCGTTCCCAATCTTTTCCAAACACATGCCATCAATGTAGAAATGAATACTTTTGATGGCGTACCACTGATTGAGATAAAAAGAACTCCGCTTGATGGTTGGGGCAAAATAATCAAAAGATGGGTTGATATCCTGGGATCTTTAGTCGGTCTGATTATACTCTCGCCGTTGTTTTTAATAATTGCCATTATTATAAAGATAGATTCTGAAGGACCGATTTTTGTGAAATTAAAAAGAATCAGCCAGAAACAGGAATTCGGTCTTTATAAATTTCGTAGCATGATTGCGCATGACCTCAACGGTTCAGCCGAATCGTTAAAATCTTCATTAATTGCTTTAAATGAACGCAAAGATAGTCCGTTATTTAAAATGAAAAATGATCCGCGGATAACGCGCGTGGGGAAATTTTTAAGAAAAACAAGAATTGACGAATTGCCGCAGTTGATTAATGTTTTAAAGGGGAATATGAGCCTGATTGGTCCAAGGCCGCATCAGCCGGATGAAATAGAAAAATACGAGAAACACCACAAAAAGGTTTTATTAATCAAGCCAGGGATGACCGGAATGGCTCAAATCAGCGGCAGTTCTGATTTGCCGTTTGAGGAAGAAGTGAAATTGGATACTTATTATATTGAAAACTGGACCCTACTAAAAGATATTTATATTTTACTAAAAACAATAATTATTTTTTTTACAGACAAATCAGCCTGCTAATATGAAAATAGCTCTTGTTCATGATTACCTAAATCAATATGGGGGGGCGGAAAAAGTGCTTGAAGCATTTATCGAGATTTTTCCTGATGCGCCGATTTACACTTTATTTTACGACCAAAAAATAGTTGATGAATTCTTCCCGGGAAAGAAAATCCGGGCTTCGTTTTTGCAGAAAATTCCTTTTATAAAAAAACACCATCGCATTTTTCCGCCTCTAATGCCAATAGCAGTGGAAAGATTTAACTTGTCAGATTATGATTTAGTGATTTCTGATTCAGCTGCTTTTGGAAAAGGGGTGATTACTAATTCGAAAACGCTGCATATTTGTTATTGTCATACTCCGACCCGTTATGCTTGGGACGATAGCCATAAATATGTCAAGGAATTTAGTATGTCGGAACTAGCCAAGATTTTCGTGCCGATTTTTATGAACTATTTGAGGTTATGGGATAAGGAAGCAGCGCATAGGGTTGATAAGTTTATTTGTAATTCTAAATTTGTGGAGCAGAGGATTAAAAAGTATTACAAGCAGGACGCAGAGGTTATTCATCCCCCGGTGGACACGGAATTTTTCGTTCCATCCGATGAGCCAGTCCAAGATTATTACTTAATGGTCGGCAGGCTGTTGCCGTATAAGCGTTTTGACATCGCTATTGAAGCATTCAACAAATTGGAATTGCCTTTAAAAATTATCGGCAAGGGACCAGAGATGAAGAAGTTGAAAAAAATGGCAAATTGGAATATTGAATTTTTGGGAGAACTGGCAGGTGAAAAATTGAAAGAATATTATCAGAATTGCCAAGCGCTAATATTCCCTCAGGAAGAGGACTTTGGTATTGTTGCCTTAGAGGCAATGGGCTGTGGCAAGCCGATTATCGCCTATAGGGGCGGCGGTGCGCTAGAGAGCGTTTTAGAGGGCAAAACGGGCGTATTTTTTAATGAACAGAACACAGATTCGCTGGTCGAGGCAGTCAAGAAATTCTATTTATTGGCCAGTGAATCAAAGTTTAATTCTGCGTTTATCCGCAATCATGCAATTAAATTTGACAAAGAAATTTTTAAGAAAAAAATCAAGGATTTTATAGATAAAACCTGGAAAGAATTTAAAAGTTTATGACTATTGGCATAGATATTAGAATTTTGGCAAAAGGCGCAAGGACAGGAGTAGAGGATTATACAATTAATCTTCTGTCTCATCTTTTACCAATAGATAAATTTAAATATCGGCTATTTTATAACGGTATGAAAAAGCCGAATTTGAATTATTCGTGGATAAAATCATCCAATATTAAAATCAAAAAATTCCGAATCCCGAATCGAATTTTTGATTTGTTTTTAAGGTTTTTGAAATTTCCTAAAATAGATATGATTTTAGGCCCGGTGGATGTTTTTTTAAGCCCTCATTTTCTACTTGCTCCAGTTTCCAAAAAAACAAAGACAATTATAATTTTTTATGACCTTTCTTTTATCCGTTTTCCAGAATTCTTTTCTTTACCAAAATTGCTCTGGCATAAATTTATTTATCCCCAAAAGCAGGCGCAAAAAGCAAATTTAATTATTGCTATATCCGAATCAACAAAAGAGGATTTAATTAATCTTTATAAGATTAAGCCGGAAAAAATCAAAGTCATTTATCCAGGGATTGATGAAAAATTTATCCACCAGCAGGCTGACAACAGAAGATTATCGGAGGTGGAAAACAAGTATCAATTGCCGGATAAATTTATTCTGTACTTTGGTACAATTGAGCCGAGAAAGAACATTTTAGCGGTTTTAAAAGCATTTGAAGAAATAAAAAAAATGAGAGACGGAAAAATATTAGAGATTGACTGGCAAGGTTTCGAGGGAATAGTTAAAAATCAAAAAGAAAGAACATTTAATTTTTCAGAATTAAAATTAGTCATAGCTGGAACAAAAGGCTGGCTCTGCGACGAGATATTTGAGGTTGTTAAAAATTCAGAATTTAAGAACGATGTCATTTTCACTGGATTTATAGACGAGGAAGACAAGTCATATTTGTATAATTTAGCCGAAGTTTTTGTTTATCCAAGTTTTTTCGAAGGTTTTGGCCTGCCGCCATTGGAAGCAATGGCTTGCGGAACACCGACAATCGTTTCCAATAAATCATCTTTGTCAGAAGTGGTTGGCAATGCAGCAATTATGATTGATCCTCAGAACATTGATGAACTGGTTTTTGCCATTAAAGAGGTTTTAGGGAGTCAAGAGTTGAATAATTATTTAAGAAAACAGGGAATTGAACGAGCGAAGCAATTTAATTGGGATAATGCAGCGAAAAAAGTAATATCATGCGCATTGGAATTGATGCCAGATTCTTTGGCGCTAAAGACAAAGGATTAGGTAGGTATACGGAAAATTTAATCAAGAATTTGGAAGTGCTGGATAATCACAACCAGTATTTTATTTTTTTAAAAAAAGAGCGTTTGGAAGATTATGTCCCACAGAACCAGAATTTTAAAAAGATTCTATTTCATCAGTTAAGACAGAATAATCTGGATTTAATGCATTTTACTTATTTTAAAGTGCCGTTTTTTTATCAAGGCAGATTTATTGTTACTATTCATGATTTAATCACCAGTCATGTGGGAATTTTCAAGAAAATAATTTACAAGCTAATTACCCGGCGCGCGATTAAAAAATCAGAAAAAATTATTGCGGTTTCGGAATACACAAAACAGGAAATCTTGAAGTATTACCACCGCAGTAGCGGGGCGGGTCGCATTAAGTCCGATAAAATAAAAGTAATCCATGAAGGAGTCATGTAAAAAACCATATATTTTATATGTTGGCAATGATTATCCTCATAAAAATTTGGAGAGACTGAAATTAGCTTTTAAAAAAATAAAAGCCGAGAGAATTGATTGTGAGCTGATTTTAATTACTGAATTTGTCAGCGAAGAAGAATTGGATAAATTATACAAAAACGCTTCATTGTTTGTTTTTCCTTCATTGTGCGAGGGATTCGGCTTACCGCCTTTGGAGGCGATGAAAAGGGGAGTGCCAGTTGTTTCGTCTAATGCCGCCTGTTTGCCGGAAATTTTGGGCAATGCAGTTTTGTATTTTAATCCATTAGATATTGATGATATGACGGGCAAAATTAAAAAAGCCCTCTTAGATGAGGACTTGCGAAAAGATTTAATCCAAAAAGGATTTGAACAAATCAAAAAATATAATTGGCAAAAAACTGCCCAAGAAACTCTAGAAATTTATTCTACAATACGTTGACTTTTATTTTTTTGGTCTTTATTTTTTCCGATTTCGGGAGTTTGACTGTGAGGATTCCGTTTTTGATATCAGCCTTAGCCTTGTCTACATCAACCTCTACTGGCAGAATAACTGAACGGGAGAATGCTCCCCAGTAAAGTTCTTGGTAATAATAATCTTCTGTGTTTATTTCTTCTTCTTTTCTTCTTCTGCCTCTAATGGTAATCATGTCATTGGTAAAACTGATATCAATATCTTCCGGTTTAACTCCGGCAACCGTTGATTTGATTATAATATCAGAAGGAGTTTGGAAAACATCAATAGTCAATTGTCCTTCTTCGCTTTCATCAGCCTCCTGAAACCAGCTTTTTTCTTCTGTTTCCGTGGTTTCAATTTTCTTTATTGATTTCCTCGGTTTTTTTATTAGCTTTGGAGGAGCGTCATCCTCTGATGGAGTTATTATTTCTTCTATTATTTCCTCTTTTTCTTCTTCGTTTTCGACAGAAGCGCCAGTTAATTTTTCAAAAAATGATTTTGCCATATTCTTCAAAAGAATTAATTATTATAATTTGCAGATTGACCTAAATTTATTTATTTTTTTGAACATCAGAGACACCATTATAGCCGTACCGAAAAGAAGTACAAATATCAAGATATTTCTCTGGTAGGTCTCAATGTGTCCGTCTATATTAAGTATTATAATATAATTGAAAACCGAATGCAAGATAGTAGCCGCAATCAATCCTCCAAAAATCAGAGTTTTTCTGAACTTCGATTTCGTGCATAGCGAAGCAGCAAGGAAATATCCCATAACTGCCGAAGCTAATGCATGCAGAAAAGTTGCTCCTAAAAATCTTGTGGTAATGAATTCTATTGTCTCGCCAATCGGGATTTTCAGCGGAGAAATCTGACTTAGAAGATAAATATTCTCCGCAGCCGCGAATCCCAGTGCTGCTATTATTAAGTATATCATTGAATCAATAGGCTCGTCAAAATTAGGATTTTTCAAAACGCCGAATTTTACAACCAGATATTTCAATAATTCCTCGATTAAGGCAAAACCAATAACCAAAAGCAATATTTTTTCTGACAGAGAAATTATTTTTAATCCCTCAAAAAGCCCTTGTTCAAGCAGTGCGGCTAAAACAATCATTATTGCTCCGAAAAAGAAAATTTTGACCACCATTTTGTTTGGTTCTGGATGCTTATCTTTGCGCAAATAAAATGCCAGCCAGATAATACTGGGGAGAGGAGCTAAAATCATACAAAGCAAAAGTTTCATTTTTATTTTTTAGATGTTGGCCACTCTGATATAATGAGTGGTTTTTTTTCTTTATAATTCATTTGCCAAATACTTTCAGTGACGAAGGGTATAAACGGGTGGAGTAATCTTAGAATTGTTCTAAATACATAAACATTAACATTTTTTTCTTGTTTCTTGCTGGTTTCGATATATTTATCAGCATATTCGTGCCAGACAAATTCATATAATTCGCGCGCCGACTCTCCTAATTCGTAATTCTCGATTTTTCTTGTTATTGATTTAATAGTTTCGTCCAGTCGTTTAAGAATCCGCTTGTCGTCAGGGGTTAAATCCGCCGAAGCTTCAGCGGAGGCGGATGGTTTCATATGTATAAATCTGTTTATATTCCAGATTTTATTGCAGAAATTTCTGCTTGCCTTGATTGTGTCTTCGGAAAACTTTATCGCCTGTTGTTCACGGCCTGTCTGGTAAAGCAGGCCGAAACGCGTTGCATCAGCCCCGTATTTTTCAATCAGTTCATTCGGATCAAGTCCTGTGCCCAATGATTTGCTCATTCTTTTACCCTCTATATTTAAAACTGTTGCATTAATATAAACATTTTTGAATGGAATTGTTTTTAAAAATTCCAAACTTGAAAAAATCATTCTTGCGACCCATAAGTAGATAATATCTTGAGCTGTAATCAATAAACTAGTGGGATAAAACTTTTCTAAATCGCTGTTTTTACGAGGCTTGCCCTTAGCGTAGTCGAGGGGCCAGCCAAGAATTGCGAATGGCCAAAGAGCGGATGAGAACCAAGTATCGAGAACATCATTCTCTCCTGCCAAAGGAATTTTATGCCCCCACCACAATTGCCGGGAAATACACCAATCTTCGGCTTTATCCAGCCAGTCAAGATAGATTTTTTTATAGCGCGCGGGAGTAAATTCAATTTTCCCTTTTTTTACGGCATCAATAGCGGGCTTGGCCAGTTTGTCCATTTTTAGAAACCATTGTTTTGAAATCAGCGGTTCAATTGGGGTTTCGCACCTGTCGCAAATAGCCAAAGAATGTTCGTAATCTTCTTCTTTTTCCAGTAGGTTTTGCGTTCTTAAATCTTCAATTATTTTATTTCTTGCTTCTAATATTTTAAGGTCTGCGTATTTGCCGCCATTTTTGGTTATTCTCCCGTCTTCGCCAATAACATTTATGCTTTCAAGTTTATGGGTCTTGCCGATTTTATTGTCAGTTGTATTGTGGGCTGGAGTGACTTTTACTGCGCCGGTTCCAAATTCAATGTCAATCAGGCGGTCGGCAATAATCGGTATTTCGCGTTCTATTAGGGGTAAAATAACTTTTTCTCCCACTAAATTTTTATATCTAGCATCTTTTGGATTAACAGCAACAGCAGTATCGCCAAGCATAGTTTCAGGTCTGGTTGTCGCGACCACGATGAAATCGTGGTCGCCCCGAGCCTGTCGAGGGGCTAAGGGATATTTTATATACCATAATTTCGTCTTGTGTGGCACGTGTTTTATTTCAATATCAGAAATCGCAGTAGTGCAGCGCTGACACCAGTTCACGATTCTCGGACCTTGGTAAATCCATCCCTTTTTGTAATAATGCAGAAATGCGGTTTCAACTGCTTTGGAATATTCTTTATCTAAAGTAAAGCGCAAACGCGACCAGTCGCATGAACAGCCCAATTTTTTAAGCTGGTTTAAAATTTCATTGCCGTATTTTTCTTTCCATTGCCATACGCGTTCAATAAATTTTTCCTTGCCGAGGGCATAACGGGAAAGACCTTGTTTTTTCAATTCTTTTTCAACTTTATTTTGTGTGGCAATGCCAGCGTGGTCTGTTCCTGGAATCCAAAGAGACGGAACTTGCTTCATTCTATAATATCTAATCATTACATCTTGGATTGTATTATTCAGCGCGTGGCCCATATGTAAGGAGCCGGTAATATTTGGCGGAGGAATGGTAATGACGAATGGCTTACCCTTACCTCTAGGCGCAAAAAATTTACCTTTTTCCCAAAGGTTATAGATTTTATTTTCAACCTGTTTCGGATCGTACGCTTTCGGTATTTCCATGATTATATTATATCATTTTTTAACTTATTCTTAAATTCGCATCAGCTTTAATTTTAGAGAGTTGTTTTACGACAGCATGGCAGGCCTTTTTACGATTCAGAAAACCTGCCATTGCAATCATTGCGCCATTATCAGTGCAGAGCTTAAAATCAGGAATCAAAAATCTTGAATCAGGAATTTGTTTTTTTATTTCTTTTGCCATTTGTTTCCGCAATTCCTGATTTGCCGCAACTCCGCCAGCCAAGATTATGGTTTTAGCTTTATATTCTTTAGCAGCGCGTAGGGTTTTATCAATTAAAACATCAATAATCGCTTGCTGAACCTCATAACACATTTCCGGAATATTAATCTTTTTTAAATCTTTTATTGTATACAAAACCGCTGTTTTTAATCCGGAAAAACTAAAATCATAATTTTTATGTTGAATCATTGGACGTGGTAATTTGCCACCCTGCGGGTGGTCAGCCGTAGGCTGAATTTTTGATGCTATCTTAGAAATTATTGGTCCTCCAGGATATCCAAGTCCAAGCAATTTAGCTACTTTATCAAAACATTCACCAGCAGCGTCATCTCGTGTTTCCCCGATAATTTTATATCTTCCAACGCCCTTTACTAAAACTAATTGCGTGTGTCCGCCAGAAACAGTTAGGGCAATTGTTGGTTCCGCGAAGCGGGGTCCCGCTGCAAGAATATGCCCCTCAATATGATTTATTCCGATAATCGGTATTTTATATTTATATGCCAGGGCTTTAGCAAAATTAACTCCGATTAAAAGCGAGGGAATTAATCCAGGACCGATTGTGACAGCAATTAAATCGACATCTTGTATGGTTTTATTTGCTTCTTTAAGCGCGGTTTTTAAACAGGGTTCGATATTTTTCAGATGTTCCCGCGCAGCAAAATTTGGCACAACTCCACCAAAAGGAGCGTGGATTTTAATTTGCGATGAAACAATATTGGATAAAATATCAAAAACAGGTTTCCGTTTTCTAGAAACCTTTATTACTGCAATCCCGGTATCATCGCAGGATGTTTCAATTCCAAGGGTAATCATAATGGGCTTTTTATATTTTTAATTATTGGATTGGTTACTTGTGTATAAATTTGTGTTGTTCTGATATTTTGATGTCCCAGCAATTCTTGTACATATCTTATATTAACTCCGTTTTCTAATAAATGCGTAGCAAAACTATGGCGCAGAGAATGAAATGTCGCATCTTTCTTAATTTTAGCTTTTTTTAGTGCAATTTCAAAAATTTTTTGCAATGTTCTTTCTGATAATTTTCCACCTCGTTCGCTTGGAAATACAATTTCATTGGAAGATTTTTCCGCGATTAAAATTTTTAATTCGTTTTTAATCGTTTCCGAGAAAATCGTGAGTCGGTCCTTTTTACCCTTGGCGTTTTTGATATGAATTGTCAATTCATCCAGATTTATATCTTTGATTTTTAAGCCAATCGCTTCGCTTACTCTCAATCCCGCGCTGTATGCAAGAGAAATAATTAATTTATGTTTTAAGTTTTTAATTGAATCAATAATTTGTTTGATTTCTTGTCGCGATAAAACAATTGGCAATCTTTTTGTTTTTTTTGCAAATTTGATATTTATTTTCTGGTAATTTTTCAAAACCTCGCGATAAAAGAATTTTATTGCATTTAAATATAAATTTATTGTTTGCGGAGCATAATTTTTGTCTTGTTTGTTTAATAAAAATATTTTTACATTATCTTCATCGATTCTATTTAAATCCGTTTTCTTGAATTTAAAATATTCTCGCAGACAATTCAAATAACTTTCAATAGTTTTCGGGCTGTAATTTCTTAATCGTAGTTCATTTTTGGCTTGTTCTATGTATTGTTGCATAAGTTAAAATTTGTTATAATCCAAATATAAACGGTTATAAAACAATTATACCATGACTTCGTATAATATACAATATTTAATCAAAATGTTGTATATTATACAGATAGAAACGAGTTAGCAGAAATTCGGGGGCTCGCCTACTGAATAAAAAGAATTAAATATTGCTTTATTATTTAATAAAATATGGATACGAATTTGATTATAAAATCTATCAAAAAACTGGAAAGCGAAATTAACATAAGGAAACTTTGGAATGTTGGTTTTCATAGAGATCCCACTAAATATTATTTTGCTGTCACATACCCACCAGTTACTCTTGCTAAGAAAATTTCAGAAAAAGAAATTTTTTCTGGTTACTCTCTAAAAGGAAAAAAAGTTGCTTTGTATTTTCATATCCCTTTTTGTAGCAGAAAATGTACTTTTTGTCCGTATTTCAGTATAGTAACTGAAGACACAGAAAGACAGAACTATCTTAAATACTTAAAAAAAGAGATAGAACTGACTAAAAAATATCTTTCAGAGGATTTAGATATAATTGCAGTTTATGTTGGTGGTGGAACTCCAACACTTCTTAAACCCGACCAGTTGGATGATTTACTTAGGTTTATTCACAATGAGTTTAACTTGTCTAATGACGTTGAATTTACCGTTGAAACACACCCTGAGATTATTAGAGGTGATTTTAAAAAATATTTAGACATATTAAAGAAAAATAAAGTAAATCGTGTAAGTATAGGAATGCAAACTTTTGATGATGAAATTCTACTCTCTACAAAAAGAGGACATACCGCAGAAGAGGCAATAAAATTTTTCAAAGAAGTTAAAAAATATAATTTTTCTTGCGTAATTATTGACCTTCTTTACGGATTGCCTAATCAAACTATTGGTAGTTGGGCAAAAGATTTAGAAATAGCATATAGCCTAAATCCTGACGTTGTAACGACCTATTGTATGGAAGTTAAAGATTGGACTCCCATTTATCAACAATACGAAAATGAATTATTCAGATTTCCAAATGAATATTTATATCACTTGTTCTATGTTATGGCATCAGAAAAAGCCAAACAAGAAAAACACACAGAAATTCCTGTTTTATATTTTCCGAAGAAAAAAGATCATTTTAAATATGCCACTGATGTTTTTGGGCAATCTGAGGGAAGTAATGTAATAAGTTTTGGTACAGGAGGATATTCATTTGTCAATGGCTATCAATATTTTGGATATCAAAACATAGATAATTATTATCAGAGCATTGATAAAAACCAACTACCAATAAACAAAGGTATAAAGCTTTCTTTTGAAGATAGAATGGCTAGAAATATTATCTTAGGATTAAGGATGACATCAAGAGTCAATAAAGAAAAATTCAAGCAATTTTTTAACAAAGATCTAAATGAAGTTTACAAAGCAACTTTAACTAAATTTAAAAAATTAGAATTGTTAAAGGAAAATGAAAATGAAATCTATTTAACCGATTCAGGCAACCTGTTCTTAGAAGAGTTATGTTTGCATTTTATTCCCCAAAGCACATTATCTAAATTAAAGGGATTAAAAGGCGAATATGATAGATTTTATAGAATTGAATGATTTACGGCTAGCCCCGAACTCTACGCTCCCTCTCGGTCGCTTGCCACGCTGCACTCTCAGTCGCCTTGCTCCTTCGGGTCTGCTAACAAGGCTTATGAGGAAAATTGCTCGGCTCGCAATTTTCCCAAATTTCTTCCGCTTCGCTCCAGAAACTTCTCATAAGCCCGATGTTATCGGAAATAAATTAAATTTTTATGCTTCCAAAACCATACAAAAACGCAATTATCTATGAGGACAAAAAACTTTATGCTTGTTTAGCCAATGAACCAATCATAGAAGGTCATACAGTTGTTGTCTGGAAAGAAAAGGTGACTGACCTGCATTTACTCACTAGAAAAAACTACAAATATTTAATGGAAAGAGTGAACGAAATCAGAAATGCAATGTTAAAAGCGTTAAAGGTGAAAAAAGTATATTTATTATATATGGATGAGGTAAAACAAGTTCATTGGCATTTGGTGCCAAGATACAGTAGGATGGGTTTTGAAAATTTCTTACAGAAACCTGGAAAAATAAAGAACTTCTCTCTTGATGATAAGATACGCAAGCACTTAAGCATAAAAATTTAATTTACATCAGCTAACACGACATATCTGGTTACGGATTTTATACAAAAGCCTCCACTCATATTTGTCTCCGCTACGCTACGGCAAACATCAGATATGCCGGAACGTTATACGCAATCGTTTCGGTAACACAGAAAAAAATATAAGCAGAATAAATTCTAATTTTATAAAAGGAGATAAAAAAAATGAAAGATAACAAGTTACTAAAAATTATTATGGTTGTTATGCTGATTGCTGTTTATTTAACAGTAGATATAGTTATGGACAAGACACTGTTTCCAAAGTTAACGGATTCCTTTAAGCAACATCATATTGAGATTGTTACCAATTATACAATCTTTTTTAATTTAGTTTGGGTGTGGTTGGCAGGATTCATTTATTCTAAACATCTATTTGAAAAACAAAAAAATAAACTAGCAAAACCAGCAATAATATTTTTTGGAAGCTCTTTGGTTGCAACTGTTATTTTTGCTTTTATATCCCTGCCGTTAATTTGGACTGCATCTGTCATTCCGATGTTAGCATCCACGTGCCTATTTTTTCATGACTATGGCCTTTTCGTTTATTTTTTTATTATGATACTAATTTTTGGTTATAAGTATTACCGAACCGACAGCGTATAACAGCGTATATCTGGCTCGCTCCTGCCGTCGCTCCATCCATATTTGTCTCCGCTACGCTACGGCAAACATCAGATATTCCTAAACGTTATACGGCATAATAAAAAGCCAATTATGAAATTTGAATGATGATTTTGGCGATTTATTTTTGACGAGTCGATATAACTCGTGATATAATTTAATCATCTTAAGTAATTAACCAACACAATTATGGAAAAAGAACAAAACAACATACCAAAGATAGGCGACAAAGGAGTCTTCGAAGTCAAAGAAGATTCTACGCTTAGAGCCTCTGAAGATTTTAAAGGTTGCGAACAAACAATTTATAAAGATCTTGATATTGAAAACGCACCTGAGTCAAAAGATAAAAAAGAATGGTATGGTATGCTTGGCGAAGAACGAGTCTTAAGAGAACCTTTGAACAAAATTGATATTTGGCAAAAGTCGCTGCAAGAAGTGGTTAAAATTGTACGCGATAACAACTTAGTTGGTGATTTATTGAAATGGTCCGAGGTTCACATGAGAAACAAAGCAATTCAGATGAAGAGAAAGGATAGCGATGTACTTATCGTACCTGCAACTCAAACATTATTAGAAGCGGCAGAAATTATTCAAATTCAACAGGAAAAATAAATTGCCAAAAATCTTAAATACAAATAAGGAATAGAGGCTTTTTATGACGGCGTATAACACGGGATAAGCGGTTCAGGGCAAATGCGATTTATTACTTACATTAATGAGTTGCATTTGTCTCTAACCCAAATTTTTATTTTCTCTTTCTTTTAAACGACAAGGAAAGAAAATAAAAACTTCGATTATCCCGATACGTTAGACCCGCGACATATCTGTTGCGGGCAGTTTTTATTTTTTCTTGCCATTTTTCAATATTTTTGGTATGTTAATAATATCTGGCCCCATCGTCTAGTGGTTAGGACACCAGATTTTTCACCCTACGGGTGACCACCCGCAGGGTGGCAATCAACAAAAATATGTTTTATGTTTATGCTATTCAAAGTCAAAAAGATTTATCGCTATATATTGGATTTTCGT
>JAHILA010000023.1 GCA_018897295.1 Patescibacteria group bacterium | reverse complement strand
TTTTCAGGGGTTTTTTGATTATTATTCCAAGGTTTCCAATACCAAACATTAAATTTAGGATAATGTTCCTCAACATATTTTTTAGAATATTTACTCCAATAATCTGGCAATAAACTATCTACTTGTAATTTATTTATTAAATATTCTCTCAATTTGTTTTTATAATTTTTTCTTGTCGGCATCAAATTATTTAAATCCAAAATATCTTGGTCAATCACAATACACCTAAAATAACTAGTGCTTTTGAAAAATATATTAGTCGCCTTTTACGCGCGTATTTATCCAAACAATATTTATTTGGGTCGTATTGTCTTTATGGACGCGATATTATCTAAATTTAGCAATATTTTAGCGCGCCTTGGGCTTCCGTCAGAATTTCTAAAACCTTCTTGAAAGGAATTACCTACCAAAGAAAACTCCCGCTCCAACACCGCAATAATATTGTGTTTTAAGTAATGGTTCCTTATTGTTCGCCAAACATAATTTATTTAGCGGGCACTTATCGCAGATTGCCTTATCATTTTTGCAAAAATTTTGCCCTATATGCATAAATCCATCATCAACCTGCCCCATCGAAATTTTAATTCCTTTTTTATTTAATTTAAGGATAAATGCGTTCAAGGACTTCATGATGTTTCTTTTTCTAACTCCCCAACTTTTTAATACTTCCTGTATCTCACTTTTCATTGGAGTAGATTCCGAAATTCTTAATTCGTTAAGTCTTTGCGCGCTTAAATTTACCTTGCCATTTGGTTGTTCAATCCAGCACTTGCTTTTCCATAAACTATCCTCATTAACAAATAAAAACAAAATACCAGATCTCATAAATACTCTTCCAACATTGCTATCAAGAGGAATTTCATAAGAATTGGGACCCCATCTCAAATCATCTTTTCTTATTATCGGAAAAGTATGAATAATCCATTTTATTAACAATCTTGCCGCCTTATATCCTATCGCGTTCCCAAGACCATAATCCGTATCGTTCCTAATATAATCTGCTATATTGTCGGCTCTTCCAGATTCAAGCATAAAAGATAACAATGTTTTATCGTCTTCGTATAGTTTTTTCAAACACAACATTACCGTGCCCCACCTATGCATCGTATAGGGATTTATCCTTGTATCAAAAAGATTATATCGCGAACCCAATCCGCTGATTTCTGCTCTAATTTTCTTAATTTCTTCGTGTTTCTCTCTTAACGCTCGCGTAAAAAATACTAAATTCTCAAAAAAATGATTTGGATTGTGTAAAAATTCTATTCCTGCTTTGTATGCGCTATTAGTAACTTGGGTCAACAGCATTTTAACGCCTTCTGGATCTCTTCCTTGGTCCATAACTGCGTTAAGATATAAAAAATTAGTAAGTATTTCACTTTTGTTATTTGGCAACTTTCCCGCTTTTTTTATTTCTTTGACAGTATTCTTAAAAATTTCGCACTCGCTAACATCATGCGCGGCAAAATTTTTAATGCCGGTTTCCGCAATGATTTTTATGATTTGTTCACATTGCTTAAAGTTCGTATATAGATTCATTTTGTTATTTTTTTATAATAAAGTTTGTTCTCCAATATTCTTATCATCATCCTTAATGCGATACAAATTTTTTTCCAATCTTTCTTTCGCAAATTCATAATATTCTTTTACTGTTTCAAACCCCATATATCGCCGTCCTAATATTTTACTAATCACAGGCACCTGTCCAGATCCCAAAAAAGGGTCCAAAACAATATCATCCTTTTCGCTTGAATACATAAGAATTTTTTTTATCAATTCGGCTGGCAATTTAGTCGGCGTTTTTTTATCTCCATTCCAATATTCTCTGTTAATCGTCCAAACATCTTCTTTGTCTTTATAATGCAAGCTGCCATTATTTTGATTTTTTTCATTTTTCTCATATCTTGAATATGGGAAAAACTTTCGTTCTTTGTCGTTTTTACAAATATACAAACAATGATAATGAGATGTGACAAACTTTCTTTTAGTAACCACCCCAAATTGATATTTCCAAATTAAATGATTTATAGTGATAAGATTCATCTCATCTATCGCCATTAAAATATCCTTAAGATTATTCCAGCCAGAAAAAACATACATACTGCCAGAATCTTTCAAAATTCTTTTAACCTCTTTCATCCATTGAAGCGTAAATTCGTAATATTTTTCTTTGGGAATTTCGTTATACCCATCTAAAACCCGAGACAGTGTCCTGTTGTAGTTACCCCTTTTCGCCTTGAACTCTATCGCAAATGGCGGGTCAGTCACAACCAAATCAATCGTATCGTCTGGGATATACTTCATTCCTTTAATACAATCTATGTTATAAACTTTATTTATTTCAATTTTTTTCATAATGTTAGATAAATATTATCCAAGTGAGTGGCTACGATCAAGGATAAAGTTAAAATCCCTCATCGGTAAACTATTAATGATTGATCTGCTTCTGCTCATATTTATATTTTACCATAAACAAAAAAAACGGCCAAGTGGCCGCTAACTTATGAAAACTATTGACTATTCTCTAAA
>JAHILA010000022.1 GCA_018897295.1 Patescibacteria group bacterium | reverse complement strand
AAATTGTTCCCCAAGGATCGGCAGTTTTAGCGATTTTTGGCAACGTCCAGCCGCTTGTAATATAGCCAACAAATCCCAAAAATATAAGCCAGAAAATAAAATTTTTAATAAAGAATAACCAGATAGTATGAGGATGTAATTGTTTCACAGTTTTTAATTTAATTTTTTAATTTTAATCTCGACCTCTCGGTTGATGGCTCTGAACAAGAATTTTTTCTTGAAAATCAAAAGCCTCTTTAGGTAAAAGTCCTGGAACCGAAGCCTCAGCAGCCAAGCAAGCAGAGTGGTAAGTTGCATTCATCAAAGAACCTTTTAATCTTTCAACTTTCTCTTGCTTTCCATAACCGGCGGTTTCAATACATAAAGTTGCCAAGCCAGTTAATCTTTCAGCGATACCTCTTTTAATTTCTGTATTTTGAATTTTTTGATAAGGAATTGAATTATGTTTTTTCCAAATTATACCATATTGAACTTCCAAAGAATCCTCCTTCAATTCAAAAGAATAATTTCGATAAACCCACCACCCCCAAAGTAAGCTTAATATTATTGCGAAAAATAATACCGGAGAACCAAAAATAAATGCAAGTTCCGTTTTGGTAAAATCATACTCATTAAAATATCCATATTCCGCTTTACTGCCGTGAGAAAAAACTATCTCTTTTTTAGGCAAAACCATTTGAATTATTAAGAAAACAAAAGCACAGATTGCAATTGAAATCATAGCCCAATATATAAACGACCTAAAGGCAAATAAATATTTAGCTCTTGGGTGAAGTTTCTCCTGAAGAAATAAAGTCATTTTTTAAATTTAAATTCTACTATTATCTGTTCTGTTTTATAAAATCGACATAAGAACCAGTGCAATTGTTGATGACCGTTTCTTTATCGATGGCAGAAATATCTGTAAAAAACTTTTCTAATATATCTGGCCGAAGCTTGCATTGAATTTCTAAACCAGTAAATCCAAAATTACTTTCTAAAATTTTACTTGAATATAAACATTTATCATTTTCTTTGCCATTGATTATATGTTCGGTAGTGCCCATAGTATTTTTTATTCTACCTTTGGCTAATTCGCAATTTCTGGCTTTTTCAGCTAAACAAGTATTTGATTCTTGACAATCATAATAAGTTAAAGGAATTTTTGTTTCTTCGGTTTTACTCTTTAAGTTATTTTCAATTACTTTTGTAATAAGTTTAATTAAACGATCTCCGCGTTCGCCCTGAAAATCGCCTCCTACTTCTTCTGGCTTTGTTTTAAGAAGGTATTCCAGTTCGAAATAGATCGTTTTAGTGAACATATTATCTTTTGAGATTTTATTCAAAAGTAAGGGTTTTATTGATTTGTCTTGAAACATCATTAACGGATTCATCCACACAAAACCCTTGGCGATTGACGTTATATTAATAATGTAAACTCCATCAGTTTTTTCAATATAAACCGGTAAATTATATTTCATTTTTTCAGCATCTAACTCTTTTGAAAGCATTAATAATTGCCCCTTCTTGCTATCAGTGATTTTTACAGAAAGAATCTTGTGAGATTTGATATCCTGACCGCTTACATCAATCGCTCCGTAAAAAGAAGAAAGTTTTAGATTTTCATTGTTCAAAGGAGTTTCTGCCGGCAGATCAAATCTAACAGATTGTTGTACTGTCCGGGGAGCTGGCATTGGTTCTGGCTCTTGATATGATGGTTTTTCGGGAGAAGGTTGAGTAGTTGTTGGTTGCTCGGTTTTTTGCGCTGGCTGGGGAGAGATTTTTTTAATCACATAATAAGAAGCTCCGCCAAGGGCCAAAGCGCCAATAACTATTAAAATTATCACAATCGGCGCGAAACCTTTTTGATTGATAGTTTGATTTTTCATATTTTCCTTAGTTTATTAAAGATATATTTTTAACATTTTAACTAGTGTATTATATATCTTACCACAGAAAATAAAAAAACAACACAAATTTTAAAAAAGCGAGGTTTGCCGAATGACGAGCCGAGCGAAAAGCGGAGGCGGCTGCGGCGATTCCTTT
>JAHILA010000021.1 GCA_018897295.1 Patescibacteria group bacterium | reverse complement strand
GATATCTTAAAGCATAATTGTATAAATCTACAAATCCTTTGATACCCGTATACTTACAATGAATATGATTAAAAAACTCCATGAAATCCTAAATCTACTTAGGCCTCATAGAGTGCAATATGTTAATGACCTTATGCAGCTTGCCTTGAGTTTGCCTGACTGCCGGTAGGCAGGGTTGAAGGGGGCTGGCCCCGTAGTAGATTTTGGACAATTTTATTGATTTGTTCCGACTTGAGTCGGAACAGTCCAAAATTCACTACAGGGCTGGAAAAAATAGGGGAAAAGGGGTAGAATGGAATTATAAGTATGAAAATAAAAGATATTCCAAAAATTGAAAGACCAAGGGAAAAATTAATCGCCAAAAGCGCTTCAAATTTAAAAGACGAGGAGCTTTTGGCTATTTTATTGGGAACTGGCATAAAAGGCAAAAATGTTATTGAAGTTGCGAAACAAATTTTGCAAAAATATTCAAAAAGAAAATTATTAAAAATGCAGTATAGTGATTTGGCGAAAATAAAGGGGATTGGCCCGGCAAAAGCGTGTATAATTTTATCTGCAATGGAATTAACAAAAAGAGCGTTAAATATTCAGGAAGAAACTTTGCCAAAAATTGAATCAGCGCAAGACGTATTGGCTCAAGCAGTTTATTTGCGAGATAAGACAAGAGAACATTTTATGGTAATTTATTTGAATGCGCGAAATGAAATGATTTTCAAAAAACCGATGTTTATTGGAACTTTAAACGCAAGCTTGGTTCATCCGCGTGAAATTTTTCAAGAGGCCTTAAAACAAAATTCCGCGTCAGTCATTTTGGTTCATAATCATCCGTCAGGGGATTCAGAACCGTCAGAAGACGATTTATTGGTCACCAAAAGAATTGTTGATGCGGGTAAAACAATGGGAATTGATGTTTTAGACCACATTATTATTACAAAAAATAAAATTTATAGTTTTAAAGAAAATAAGTTAATTTAAGTAATCTATTGACTTTTTTAAAACGTTTTGGTAAATTGACAATATGGTCAAATTAGTGAATCAGACAATTTTTGCCTCTAAAATAAAGGAGAAAAAGCTCTATATATTTAGTGCGAATGATATTCGGACGCTTTTTGGTGTGTCTACTGTTGCTTCATCTGCCTTGCTCCATAGATATAAAAAAAGAGGATTTATCTTGCAGCTTAAGCGAGGATCCTATGTTTTCCCAGATGCCTTACCTCCGGATGTTTATATTGCTAACAAACTTTACAGTCCATCCTATATTTCTCTTGAATTTGCATTATCTTATCATGGCGTGATTCCCGAAACGGTTTATGAGATTACTTCAGTCACCACAAAAGCTACTCGTAGATTTGAAACACTAGGAAAGGTTTTTTCTTACAGAAAGATAAAAAAAATTGCCTATACTGGTTACGAGATTCAAAAACAACAAAGTTTAAGTTTTAATATCGCGAATGCCGAAAAAGCATTTGTGGATGTAAATTATTTACGGCTTAAAAATAAGCAGAAACCAATTTCTCGGTTCAATAAAGAAAAAATTAATCCGGAAAAAGCACTGCGTTATGCAGAATTGTTCGACAATACAAAGCTTATTAGTATAATAAAATCCACACTACGATGATTTCAATAGAAACATTTGAAAAATTAGGTAAACAATATCAAATGGGAGTATTCCCAAATATTGTCAGGGAATATTTTCAGCATATCTTTTTATCGGAATTATATAAATTACCGGACGCTCAAAAATTATTATTTAAGGGTGGCACGGCGCTAAAAATTGTTTATGGTAGTCCGCGTTTTTCAGAGGACTTAGATTTTTCTCTTTTTGGTGTTGCTCAAAGTGAGGTTAAGTCATTTATTGAGGGACTTTTTGCCCATGTTTTAGCGGAGATGGAGCGCGCTGGTATTAAAGTTGAATTAGGAGATAAAATTGGTGCTACAAGTGGTGGATATTTTGGTGTAGCTACATTTCGTATGTTTGAATATCCGCCAGTTAGTGTAGAAATAAATGTATCATCTCGCAATGGTCAGAGCGTTATAGGCGAAGTAGACAGTGTTGCAAATAATTTTGTGCCTACATATACAATTATTCATCTACCACAAAAAGAAATTGTGGATGAAAAGATTTTTGGGGCGTTACTTGGACGTAAAAAACCGCGGGATTTTTATGACCTTTATATTATAATGCGCAAAGGCATGCTTTCTCTAGAGCAGAAGAAAAAACTCGGCCTAATTAAAAATGATGTTGTTGTAGAGGCGAAGAAAATTAATTTTAAAAACGAACTCGGAGCGTTTTTGCCAATTGATCAGCAGGGGATTATACGAGATTTTTCAGCGACACTTGAACGTGAATTGAATAGCCAATTAAGCGGAGCATAAATTGATAAAAGAGAGTCATGGATAGGATTGCTCGCTTTCGGAGGGATAATGATAAAAGATAGTTTTAAAGAAAATAAGTTAATATAATTGACACGCGAATTAATGTACGCTATTATGTACATATAACAATTAAATCAATATGAAAAAGAAAAATATGAATCCCAAAACAACTTTATCAATTTCCGATGCGCGGAAAGATATTTTTAATATTGCCGAAGAAGTACAAAAACCAAATAATTACTATACTTTTACTGAAAAAGGAAGACCAAAGGCGGTTTTAATGTCTGCGGAAGATTTTGATTCTTGGAGAGAAACTATGGAAGTTATGCGTGAATTTCCTGATTTGGACAAAGATATAAAAGAAACTGATAGTGCAGTAAAAAGCGGGGAATATAAAAAATGGTCTACATTAGAAGATGTTATGGCCAAACATGGTTTTGTCGTGGCTGATAAATCAAAAATTAAATATGGAATGGAAAATACAGTTCAAAAAAAAGGCAGAAAAAGATCTTAATAAGCTACCGCAAGATTATCAGAATAAAGTTTTGGCAGTATTGGCAATAATATCTAGGGAGCCATTTTTGGGTAAGAAGTTAGATGGTCAATTAGACGGGCTTTATTCGTATCGCATTGGGCCGTATAGAATAGTTTATAAGATTTACAAAAAGTATTTATTAATCATCATTATTCGCATTGGTCATAGACAAGGGGTTTATAAAAGTTAATATAAAAATATGACAAAAGTAAAAGTTAAAAATCAAAAAGCCTTAAATTCAGCGAAAAACAAACTTCGTAGAAGTGTTAGTTTTAGGAAAACGAAATACGGTATTGTTGCTAAAAAATGGCCGGTCAAAAAATTAAAAAGTTTAGGAAAAAAGATTTATAAATCACAGAAAGAAAAAGTTAGAAGTAAACCATCCAAAAATCAAAGAGTAAAAGATTCTGTTAGTGGAAGTTTATTCGGAATAGAAAGAAGTATGGTAGAAATAAGTGGCATTACGAATATAAATTTTAAAAAACCATATTTTGAAAAAGACAAAATATTGTCTCACATAAAAAAACAACCATATTTTACTGATGGCAATTTCGTTTTATATCAAGGTGACAGCATTGAACTATTGAACGATTTACCAGAAAATTCTATTGATATGATTTTTGCAGATCCACCATATAATCTATCTAATGGTGGGTTCACTTGTCATGCCGGAAAAGCAGTTAGCGTAAATAAGGGGAATTGGGACATAAGCAATGGACTAGAAGAGGATTTTGAATTTCATAAAAATTGGATCAGAGCGTGCCACAGAATTTTAAAGCCGGGAGGAACAATTTGGATTAGTGGCACTTATCATTCAATATATAAATGTGGTTTTGCTTTGCAGATGGGAAATTTCCATATTCTAAACGAAATTTCCTGGTTTAAACCAAACGCTTCACCAAATTTAAGTTGCAGATTCTTTACTGCTAGTCACGAAACATTAATATGGGCACGAAAAGACAAAAAAGCAAAACATAAATTTAATTATGGTGTTATGAAAAATGGAATTTGGCCAGGCGATTTTATTAAAAAGCCAGGACTACAGATGCGTAGTGTTTGGGCGATATCCCCGCCACAAAATGGCGAAAAAAAGTTTGGAAAACACCCGACTCAAAAACCATTGGAACTATTAAAAAGAATTGTTTTAGCTAGCACCGACAAAGGGGATGTTATCTTAGATCCTTTTGCGGGAAGTTCGACAACGGGATTGGCTGCTATAATGCACGGTAGAAAATTTGTTGGAATTGATAAAGAAAAAGAATATCTAGATTTATCTAAAAAAAGATTTAAAGATTTAAACATAGAATTAAAAAGTAAATTATTATAAAAATATGGCAAATACTAAATCTTGGAAGAAAATTTTTGATGATTATAAAATTCTAGATCATGATTTTAATAAATCGCCATTTCCAATTTCCGCAACGCAAATAAAACGAGCTTGTCAAAAATTTAAAGAGACAAGTGAAAAAGAAGTTCGTATTTTATGCAAACAAGATAATAGAGAGGGCAGACCTGATATTTTTAAAAAGTACAATTTATTTTTACTTCCCGTAAAAAATGGTTATTACAATATTATTAAAGGTGAAGGATATATTGATATTCCAGAGATTAAAAAAGAGATTATAGTTTATTCTTCAAAACTTGATTTTCAATTAGATACGGCAAAAATAGGCAATTCAGAAATGCAGCATCTCGATTTTGCCTATGCTGCAAGTTTAATTCGTACTTTTACAGAAGATCCTTCACTTGTTCTCACGATACGAGGCAGGAAATATACTCCTAATTTTGAATTTAAGGTTGGCAAACAAATTATCAAAGTTTCAAGCGTACAAACAGAAGTTGACGCTGGTTATGAAGGCAAAAAACAAGTTGTGCTTATTGAGGCAAAAAACTTTAGCGCGACAAATGTTATTATTCGCCAACTTTTTTACCCGTTTAGACAATGGCAAGAACAGACCAAGAAAAAGGTTATTACATTATTTTTTGATAAAGCCAGTGGTGAAGATGTTTATTCAATTTGGCAATTTGAATTTAGAGATCCGAAAAATTATAATAGTATTAAATTAGTAAAATCAGGAAAGTTTAGAATTAAATAAAAATTAATTTTAAATAAATTTATGGCAATATTCAAAAAATTTAAAAATAAATTAATAAAAATTAAGGAAATAAATATATCCAGCGAAGGAAATCTTCAAAAAATAACCGAAGCAAGTTTGAACGATATTTTTGGATTGGAATATATTTCTTCGGAATTTACAGTAAATAATTTAAGGATAGATACCCTGTGTTTTAATTCGGAAAGTAAATCTTTTGTAATTATTGAATATAAAAAAGATAGAAGTTTTAGTGTTATTGATCAGGGCTTTGCTTATCTTTCTTTAATGCTTAATAATAAAGCTGAGTTTTTACTTGAATATAATGAAAAATTTCAAAACAAGCATTTAAATCGAGAAAATATAGATTGGTCTCAATCGAGAATAATTTTTGTTTCGCCGTTTTTTACTTCGCACCAAAAAGCTGCTATTAATTTTAAAAATCTTCCCTTTGAATTATGGGAAGTGGGATATTATGAAGATAATTTAATTAAATATGAAAAGATTGAACCTTTAGAATCTTCTGAAAAAATAGAAACTATCACGGGAAATAAATTTATTAAAGATGTAACGAAAGAAATTAAAACCTATGATTTAAATTGGCACTTGAAGCGAGGATCAGAAAAAACCAGAAAACTTTTTTATAAGTTAAGAGAAAAAATATTGGAATTGGGCGAAGTAAAAGAAAAATATACTCAATTTTATATTGGTTATCGTATTGGTGATGGAAATATTAATTTTTGTTCAATACATCTTTATAAAATTAAATTAGAAATTGGAATTTTGATTCCGGATAAAAAATTAGATGATGTCAAAAGAGTTATTAAAAAAGCGCCGAAATCTTATGGTTGGGCTAAAAACTTTAAAATGTTTAATATTTCTTCAGAGAAAGAAATTTCCTATGCGATAAATTTAATAGAACAATCATATAATTTTAATAAGAATAGATAATAAAAAATAAATTTATTGATAAAAAATAGAAATTTAAAAATTGAAAATCTAAATTGAGAGGTTAAAAATAAAATATGAATATCGAAGAATTATTAATACAAATTCTTAATATAATTAATGTCTATTTAAAGTTGATACTTACTTCTTGGCCGGCAGTAATATTGCTTTTATCTTCATATATATTTTTTCGGTACAAAGAAGAGATTCGTGGATTTATAAAAAGACTCAAATCAATCGGTCCACATGGGGCGGATTCTTTTCCTCCTTTATTTAAAGAGAAATCAGTCCCTAAAGAAGAAAGAGAGGATATACAAACAGAAACTGCCATTACAGAAAACCGTATTGCTCTAGTTGGTTGTAAAATAGCTTCAGCGTTATCGGGTACCATTACTTTTGACTTTTTAAGAGACTGGAAGGTATGGTTTTGGATCGCTAACCGTGAACCTAAAAAATACAGAGCTTATGTTAAAATAAAATTTATTACAGAAGAATATGAAAGAGAATTAAATGAAGGTTATTATGGTGGAATCACAGCTTGGAATCTTAATGCATTTTCAGGAATCCAAGCGCCCGGCTTAGCGATACCCGAAGAAATCAGAGTAGCGGCAGAACAAAGGAAAAAAATTAAAATTGAAATTAATTGCACAGTAAAAGACGAAAATGATCATTTAGTAGAACAGAAACTCCCAAGTGCTTATGCTTATTCTTATGTAGGAAAATATTGGTATCTAGAACCGTAAAATAAATTAAAAAATAAATTTATGGAAGATTTTAATTTAAATAAAGAGTGTAAGTTTATTAGTTTTGAAAAAAGTATCTTGAATAAAAAATCATTGGTGTTTGAATTATTAAATATTGCCAATGTATTATTGGCGAATTACGCGGAGGCGCGTAAAAAGAAAACAAAAGATTTTTATAAAATTATTTACTCAAAAACAAAGAATTTTTATTTAAAACAAATTCAAGTCAAACAAAAAACCCAAAAATAAGTTTATGGAAATTAACTTGAAAGATTTCGGATTTTATATGTGGATTGCCGTTACTGGTGCGGTTTTTTCAATTTTTGCCATAATTTATAGACCCGAATATATTATTTATGGTTTTATTACTTTTGTTTATGGATTATTGGCCAATATGTTAATTGATGTCATTGATAAAGTATGTGTTAAAGTCGAACGCGATCTAAAGTTTTATTACAAATTATCCGTTTTTCAGTTTTTTTTGATGTTGGTCTGGATACTGGTTATGTTTTTAATTTAATATAAAAAATAAATTTATGAAGAATACTTACAATTGGTACCAGCAATTAATTAAACCGTCTTGGGCTCCGCCTAGCTGGCTTTTTGGGCCCGTGTGGGCAGTATTGTATATTATTATTGCTATTACTTTTTGCTATGTGGCAGTAAAATTTTTTCAAAAGCAAATTCCGTTTATCGTTTTATTGCCGTTTATCCTCAATCTTGTTTTTAATTTTGCCTTCACTCTTTTGCAGTTCGGGTTAAAAAGCAATATCTTTGCGGCAATTGATATTTTGTTGGTGCTTGCTACGCTGATTTGGGCGCTTATTGCAATATTCCCGCATTTCAGATGGATCGTTTATGCTAATATTCCGTATCTTCTTTGGGTCGGTTTCGCAACTTTACTGCAATTGAGCATAACTTTTATGAATTTATAGTATGGCAAAAATAATTAAAAAATAGTTCGACAGGCTCACTACAAGTAAATTTATGAAATATAATAAACTTGTTCGGGATAAGATTTCCGAGATAATAAAACAGAATAATAGTGTTCCAATAACTCATATTGCCGATGATGAGGAATATTGGGGTAAATTGAAAGAAAAACTCAAAGAAGAAATTGATGAATTTTTTAAAAACAGCACAGAAGAAGAACTGGCAGATATTTTAGAGGTTGTTTATGCTATTCGCGATTATATGAAAATTGATAAGGATAAATTAGAAGAAATTAGAGAAAAGAAAGCGCAGAAAAGAGGGGCGTTTGAAAAGAAAATAATTCTTGACGAAACAAAATAAAAATATGAAAAATATGGAATTAGATAATAAACAATTTGAATTTATTAAACCGCTTATTTGGGAAGAGGTTTTTAAAATTTGGGAAGACAGTGAAATTAATCAAGTCCATTGGCAGGAACATTATAAAAAGAAAGGATTTGGGTCTTGGTTAGATTGGCGCAAAAAATATATTGAGCCGATTAAAGCAATGAATAAAGATTGGAAGCTGGTTAAAATTATTAATCCTTTAAAATCTGTGCCTAATCTCCATGGTGGTCCATACAATGGATGGAAAAATTTTTATGAGGATAAAAATTTGCCAAAATTTATTGAAATGAAAGAACATCCTATATCCGGGGATTATTTAAAAGCCTTACCAGCAAAAACCACAATAATCGCGTGGAACACTGAAATCGGAATAGTTATTATTGAAGGCATGCATAGATGCGCAGCAATTACCAAGGCCGCAAAAGAAAAACAGGACATTAAGCTTGATTTAAACATGGCTATAGCCGATTGTTTGTTTAGCGATATTCCTGACTTTAGAAAGAAAAAAGAATTCACAACCGAAGAAGCGAAAAGGGTGGGGGATGGGATTGGCGTTGATTGGGATAAATGCGATTTGGAGCAATTCAGAATGGGGTTGGGCGTGGAATTGGAGCATGGGCTTTGCGATGCAGAGACCAATGTTACCAATGACGATGAATTAATGACCGGAAAAATTGCTTTGGCGCATCTTAAAGAAATTCCCGATTATTACACTCGGCTAGATAAAATGGAAAAAGGGGCTAAAGGATAAAAATAAAAATTAAAAATATGGGAGAAAAAATATTTTTAGATATTGAGACAATACCGGCTCATAAAGAACATCATGAGGTTTTAAGATTCATTAATGTCAAAAAAGAGGCTCAAAAAAAGAAATTTGAAGATTTTGAAAGTATGCTTTTAAAAACTTCTTTTGATGGCGCGTTTGGCAGGATTTTATGTATTGGTTATGCGATAAATGATAATCCAATTGATATTCTATACGAGAAAGACGATGAAAAGAAAATTCTTGAAGATTTTTGGGAATTGGCTAAAAATGCGGATTTGTTTATTGGGCATAATGTAATGGACTTCGATTTAAGATTTATTTATCAAAGGTCGATCGTAAACAATGTTAAACCAACGAAAGATTTAAGTTTTGCGAGATATAGAAATAATCCAATTTTTGACACGATGAGAGAATGGAGTAAATGGAATATTAGCAATGAAAATGCGGGGTTGGAATATATCGCATTGGCAATGGGCATTTCCAGCCCGAAAAATAATATAGACGGTTCGCAGGTTTATGATTATTATAAAAAAGGGAAAATTAAGGAAATCTTGGAATATTGCAAGAAAGATGTTGAAACCACCAGGTTGGTTTATAAGAGAATGATATTTGAGAATGATTGCCATTAGAAGCTTGCGTTTTTGTATCATTTATGATACGATTAGGGCATAAAAATGATACGATTATTTTTAAAAAAGTTTGACAGAGCAATTTTTAATATATACAATAAAATTGTATGAAAAATAGAAAATTTACAAATATCGTATGGAAAGAAGGAAAATATTATGTTTCTCAATGTCTTAATATTGATGTTTCTAGTTTTGGAAAAACAAAAAAAGAGGCTTTAAGAAACCTTGAAGAAGCGCTAGAATTGTATTTGGAAGATATTTCTAAATTAGAAATAATAAAAATTGAACAACCCTCAATTAATATTCAAGAATTGAAATATGCCTAAATTTTTGAACCCTCGTTATATTATTAAGATCCTCGAAAAACGAGGATTTATTTATTTGTCGCAAAAAGGAAGCCATAAAAAATATAAAAAAGTTATTAAGCAAAACGCTTTAATTGTTATAGTACCAATGCATTCGAGGGAAATCCCAATCGGAACATTTAAGTCAATATTGAGACAATCAAATTTACAAAAAGAAGATTTTGAATAATTAATCTACGGAGGACTGTCCTCCGTAGAATTTGGCGAGAATATAAAATCCTTTCTGCTTGGAGGCGAGGGGATTTTTTATTTGTATTACCTTTTATTTTGTGCTAAAATTATAGTATAGGACCAAGTTAAACTCGGTAAGTTATATGTATTTAAAGCCCATAAAAAAGAGGTATTTTATTGGATTGAATCTGATTTGGCTGTTTGCATTTTTGGCGATATTTGTTATTATTCTATATTCAGTTAATCCGTTTGAAGCCAGTATTTTTACCTTGATAATATTTTATCTCGTGTTGTTTTGTCTGTTATTGGGGATTTTCAGTTTGACCAGATTAATTGCAAAAATTCCTTATTGGCTGATAATTTTCTTGGCGCTTTGTATAATTATTTTGTTGTTAATTATATCGAATTAAAATGGATATCAAAGAATTAAAAATCAGAGCAATGGAAGAATTAACCAAGGCGAAAACCTCGGTTGATTTGGATAATTTCCAGAATAAATATTTATCCAGAAAAGGAGAAGTTTCAAATGTTTTGAGGTCCCTGAAAGATTTAAGTATAAAACAAAGAAAAAAAATCGGCCCAGAAGCAAACCAATTAAGGCAAGATTTGGAAACAGCATTTAAAAACAAAAAAAATTCTATTCAAGGTGTAATCCGCTCCGCGGGACAAAGCCCGTTTGATATTACTGCGCCAGGCAAAAAAATAGCCCGTGGCCACTTGCATCCTATTACGCATATCTTAAGAAAGATTGAGGAAATTTTCCAGTCCATGGGATTCAAGATTTTGGAAGGATTTGATATTGAAACCGAATATTATAATTTTGACGCTTTAAATATACCCAAAAATCATCCTGCCCGGGATGCGTGGGACACATTTTGGCTGAAGACAAAACCCGAACTATTACTCAGAACTCATACTTCGCCCATGCAGGTAAGATTTATGGAGAAGAATAATCCGCCGTTCAGGATTATTGTGCCTGGCAGGTGTTTCCGCTACGAGGCAACAGATGCTTCGCATTCGCATACCTTTTATCAGTTGGAAGGATTAATGGTTGACCGTTGCATCAATATTGCTAATTTCAAAGCCGTGATTGAACAATTTTTGAAAAAATTATTCGGCAATGATATTGAAATAAGAATCAAGCCAAGTTATTTCCCGTTTGTTGAACCGGGTTTTGAAGCGGAGATGAAGGATGCTTCCGGCAAATGGATGGAAATAATGGGCGCAGGTATGGTGCATCCCAATGTTTTTAAGGCAGCCAGTTACGTGCCTGGAGAATGGCAGGGGTTTGCCTTTGGTATAGGCATAGACAGAATTGCGATGTTAAAATATAAAATCAATGACATTAGATTATTATATTCTAATGATTTGAAATTTCTTAATCAATTTTAATTACCGTCGGATGGCGGACAAAAAAATGAAAAACAAAGAAAAATTCCCGATAATTAAGGAGGAAAACGATAATTCATTAACGGCTTTCAAGGAGAAAGAAATGAAAGCAATGGAAGAGGACAAGCTTCATCCGAGAGCATGGGAGCATATTAACCCGGACAAATTAATTAAGGAATGTCAGGAAGTTTTTTATTTGTACAAAAATGGCGATAGCGATTCCTTAAATTCTGCCATGAACAAAATAGAAGCAATTAAGATAGAGATGGAAAAAATGAAAGACAAAAAAACAAAGGATTCAAATGAAAGATTTATTCAATGGATTGATGATGAGGTAAAAAAAGCATTAAATACAGCACTTACCCAAGAAGAATTAGAAAAAAATAATGCATGAAAATATCCTATAACTGGCTAAGAGAATATTTGCCTAAACTGCCCAAGCCGGAAAAATTGGCTGATTTATTAACCAGGCATAGTTTAGAAGTCAAGGCAATAGAAAAATTAGCCAGGGATTATATTTTAGATATTGATGTTTTACCGAATAGGGGGCATGATTGTTTGAGTTATCTTGGAATCGCAAAAGAATGCGCAGCATTACTGGGTCTTAAAATCGGACAGCGAAAATACAAGTTAGAGGAAGATAAAAAACTGAAAACAAGCGATTTTATAAAAATTGAAGTCCAGGACAAAGAGGCGTGCCCGAGATATACAGCAAGAGTAATAGATAATATAAAAATCGGGCCGTCGCCGAAATGGCTGAAAGAAAAACTTGAGTCAATCGGCCAGAAATCAATCAATAATATTGTTGATGCTGCAAACTATATAATGTTCGAAACCGGACAACCGCTGCACGCATTTGATTATGAAAAAATCAGCGGGGGAAAAATAATTGTCAGGCAGGCAAAAAAGGGTGAAAAAATAGCCACGCTGGATAATGAATTAATTGATTTAGATGATGATTTTTTGATTATAGCAGATACTAAAAACCCGCTGGCTCTGGCTGGAATCAAAGGCGGAAAAAGAGCCGAGATTTCAAAAGATACCAAGACCATTGTTTTAGAATCTGCTAATTTTAATTTAGGAACAGTGAGGACAGCCTCAAGAAAAATAAATCTAAGAACAGAAGCATCAACAAGATTTGAATATGGCTTGGATGCGAATTTAACCGGAGAGGCGATTGATAAAGTTGCTGTATTAATTAAAGAGGTTGCCAAAGGGAAAATCGCCAGGGGAATAATTGATATTTATCCCAAAAAAGTTTATCCAATTAAAATTAATTTGGATATTAAAAGAGTTGAAAATATTTTAGGAAAAACTATTTCTAAAACGGAAATAACGAGAATTTTAAAATTATTGGATTTTGATGTAGACGCAAATCTGAAAGTTATTGTTCCCACAATCCGGCAAGACGTAAAAATTCAGGAGGATTTAATCGAAGAAATTGCCAGAATAATCGGTTATGACAATATTGAGGCAAAAGCTCCGCTTGGGCTTTTAGGGATTACCAAACTGGATGATGTTCTGACTATAACCAATAAAACCAAAACGATTCTTGAGGGGTTGGGGTTCACCGAGGTCTATAATTTTTCTTTTATTGGTGAAGATGATTTTAAAAAAGCCAGAATCAACAAAAAAGGATATATAGAACTGGAAAATCCTTTAAGCGTCGATTTGAAATACTTAAGAAAGGATTTGATTGTTAATCTTTTAAAAAATATAAGAGATAATTATAAGCAGGTTTTCGGGGAAGAAAATACAATTAAAATTTTTGAGCTCGGGAAAGTTTATCAGCAGGAGAATAACGAGACCATAGAGATGAAAATGCTGGCTGGAGCCATTGTCAGGACATCGGAAAAGGTAAAAGGCGAGAACTTTTACGAATTAAAAGGAGCGCTTGATGCGATTTTAAATAAACTTGGAATCACCGATTCCTGGTATGATGATTTTAAGGCAACATCGGAATTAGTTGACCAGATTTTCTGGAACAAAATTGGCACTGCTGAAATAAAAATAGGGGACAGGAAAATCGGATTCATCGGGGAAATAAATCCGGATATTTTAAATGCCTACAACATAAAAAGAAAAGTGGCAGTTTTTAATTTAAATTTCGACCAATTACTGAAAATGGTCAGCGAGGAATTAATTTACCAGCCGCCATCGCAGTATCCGGCAGCTGTCAGGGATTTGGCAGTTCTGGTTAACAGCGGAGACAGAGTCGGCGATGTGATGAAATTGATTGATGATGTTGGCGGAGAACTAGTGCAGGATGTTGATTTATTCGATATGTATGAAGGAGAAGGAATTCCCAAAGACAAAAAGAATCTGGCATTCCATATTGTCTATCAGTCATACGAAAAAACTCTGAAAGATGAAGAAGTGAATAAAATTCAGAGAAATATAATCAAGAAACTTGAGGAAAATAATAATTGGAAAGTAAGGAAATAAAATGCCAAAAACAAAAAAAGAGAAGGGCGTCAGAAAGACAAAATCCGCCGGCGATGTGCCGGAGGAAACATCGACCGGTTATGATGCCAAAGATATTTATGTGCTGGAGGGTTTGGAGCCAGTGCGAAAAAGACCGGGAATGTATATTGGTTCAACAGGAGTCGAGGGCTTGCACCATTTAATTTGGGAAGTAGTCGACAACAGCCTAGATGAAGCAATGGCTGGCTTTTGCACTGATATCGGTATAACATTATTGCCCAATAATAGAATTGCTGTTACTGATAATGGGCGCGGTATCCCGGTTGATATCCATACTCATACAAAGAAATCGGCGCTGGAAACAGTTATGACCACTTTGCATGCCGGAGGAAAATTCGGCGGACAATCATACAAGATTGCTGGTGGCCTGCACGGCGTCGGCGTCTCTGTTGTTTGCGCTTTGTCGAAATGGATGAGGGCGGAAATATGCCGCGGCGGCTACATTTACACCCAGGAATATTCTCAGGGAAAACCGAAAACAAAAGTTGTTAAGGACGGCAAATGCGAAGGTTCAGGAACCAATATAATATTTGAGCCGGACACAGAAGTATTTACGATTACAGAATTCAATTGGAATACAATCTTAGACCACTTGCGGCAGCAGGCATATTTAACCAAGGGAGTAAAAATTATAGTCATTGACCAGAGAAACGAGGATAATTCCAAAACCAAAAATGGATTTCGTACACATACATTTTGTTTTGAAGGAGGACTAATTTCCTACATCAAGCATTTAAATAGAAACCAAAAAACAATCCATCCGAACATTTTTTATGTTGAAAGAGAAAAAGAAAATATTTTAGTAGAAATCGCGCTCCAATATACTGACGATATCCAGCCATTGGAAGTAAGCTTTGCCAATAATATTCATACTGGCGAAGGAGGAATGCATTTGACAGGATTCAGAAGCGCATTAACCAGAGCATTAAATAATTATTCCAGAAAGAACGGTTTTATTAAAAACGATGAAGCAAATTTAAGCGGAGATGATGTCCGCGACGGCCTGACCACAGTGGTCAGTGTTAAATTGCCGGAACCGCAGTTTGAGGGTCAGACAAAAGCGAAATTGGGAAATCCTGATGCCAGAACAATAGTTGAAGCGGTTTTTGCCGATGCTTTTGAGGAATGGCTGGAAAAAAACCCCAATGATGCGCGCCAGATTTTGGGAAAATGCATCTTGGCTCAGAAAGCCAGAAAAGCTGCTAGGGCAGCTAGAGATACGGTTATTAGGAAGGGGATTCTAGATGGAATGACCTTGCCTGGTAAGCTTGCCGATTGTTCATCTAGAGAACCAGAGAATTCAGAGTTGTTCATAGTTGAGGGTGATAGCGCAGGCGGTTCGGCCAAGCAAGGGAGAGACAGGAGATTTCAAGCAATTCTACCTCTGCGCGGAAAAATTTTAAATGTTGAAAGAACTCGCCTTGACAAAATCTTGGAATCAAAGGAAGTAAAAGCATTAATTATTGCTTTAGGAACTGCGATTGCCGAAGAGTTTGACATTTCCAATCTTCGCTACCATAAGATTGTGATTATGACTGATGCTGATGTTGACGGCGCGCATATTAGAACCTTGCTTTTGACATTGTTTTACAGATATTTTCCGCAAATAATCGAAAATGGGCATTTATATATTGCCCAGCCGCCGCTTTTTAAAGTCCAAAAAGGAAAAGAATCGGTTTTTCTTTATAATGAAGAGGAAAAAGATAAAGTAGTTGCAAAATTCACAAAAGATAAAGGTGGCGATGAAAAGGGTATTAATGTCCAAAGATATAAAGGTTTGGGAGAAATGAACCCGCAATTATTATGGGACACTACCATGGATCCGCAGAAGAGAATGATGAAAAAAGTGAGAGTTGCCGATGCTGAAGAAGCAGACAGGATTTTTGACATTTTAATGGGTTCGGAAGTCCCACCGCGCAAAAAATTCATCCAAACCCATGCCAAAAATGTCCGCAATCTTGACATTTAATTTTTAAAAGGCCATACTTAATTAAGATGGCCCAATGGCCATTTTAAAAAACATGAGTATTTTCAGCAAAATAACAAATTACCTCAAAGAGGTAAGAATAGAGCTTAAGAAGGTTAATATGCCTACGAGACAGGAAACCACTAAATATACCCTAATTGTCATTGGGCTAAGTTTTGTTGTGGCTGTTTTTCTTGGTGGATTCGATTTTCTTTTCACTTGGATTGTCAGCAATTTCTTATTATAATATGCCCCGTATTAGAACTTCGACTGGTCCCGATTTATCGGGACCACAATCGGGGCACAAAGATAATAAATAATCTATAAATAAAAATTAATTAAATTCTGAAATTTCAGCACAATTAGTTTTAAATGTCGAAGTTTCAGTACGGGGTATGCCGAAACAAGAAACAACCGGAGAAAGACATTGGTATGCAATTCACACTTATCCTGCGTCTGAAGACACAGTGGCTTATAATTTAAAGCAGAGAATTGAGTCATTAGGAATGGGAAACAGGATTTTTAATGTCGTTGTTCCTAAAGAAAGGAAAATAAAGATAAAAAGTGGCAAAAGACATGAAATAGAAGAAAAACTTTTCCCGAATTATGTTTTTGTAGAGATGGTTGTGACTGACGATTCTTGGTACGTGGTCAGGAATACCCCGCGGGTAACTGGGTTTATTGGTTCAGGAATTACGCCAGTGCCGGTTTCTGACGAGGAAATCAAGAAAATATTAAAACAGGAAAATCAAGGAGAAGCGACTTATAAGATTGATGTGGAAGTCGGAGATATTGTAAAAATAACCGATGGTCCATTCAAGGATTTCGAAGGAAAAATCAATGAAGTTGACCATGATAAAGGCAAAGTCAAAGTTTTGGTGAATATGTTCGGCAGGGAGACTCCGGTTGAACTGGATTATTTACAGGTAAAAAAGATTTAAAATATGGCAAAAGAAATAAAAACTATTGTAAAAATACAGCTTCCAGCAGGAGGAGCTAATCCAGCTCCGCCAGTTGGCACTATTCTGGGTCCTCATGGATTGAATCTTCAGGATTTTTGTTCTAAATTTAATGAAGCTACCAAAGAAAAGGTAGGAGATATAATTCCTGCGGAAATTACCATTTATACTGACAGGACATTTGAATTTAAATTAAAAACCTCTCCGGCAGCTGATTTATTAAAAAAAGCGGCTAATATTGAAAAGGGGTCAGGAGTGCCGCAGAAAGATAAAGTTGGAAAAGTGACTAAACAGCAGATTAAAGAGATTGCCGAGAAGAAAATGGAAGATCTGAATGCTAATGATATTGAAGCAGCAATGAAGATAATAGAGGGAACGGCAAAGAATATGGGAATCGAGATAAAAGATTAAACAGAATACGTGCCAGCCCCGACCGTGGTCGGGGCTGTGCATAAGGTCATTAACATATTGCACTCTATGAGGCCTAAGTAGATTTAGGATTTCATGGAGTTTTTTAATCATATTCATTGTAAGTATACGGGTATCAAAGGATTTGTAGATTTATACAATTATGCTTTAAGATATCGG
>JAHILA010000020.1 GCA_018897295.1 Patescibacteria group bacterium | reverse complement strand
CGGTATATTCTGTATTAATATTATCTAACGCCCAATTCATTCTTTCAGAATGGCTTATAGGAAGTTGGATTAAATCTATCTTATTTTTATATTCCTTTTCTAAAATTTGATAAGTTCCATCAGTTGAACCGCCATCAAGAAGTAAAATTCTTACAGGAGGCGAATTTAAATTTAACAAAGATTCCACGCAATTTACGATTGTTTCTTTTTTGTTAAAAACAGCTACTAAAATAGTTGTTTTTTTATTCATTTTTTAACTTTTAGCAATTAAAAATATTCCTATTGTGATAGCAATAGTGCCGATAATTCTTAATGTATTTATATCTTCTTTTAAAAAAAACCAAGAAAAAAGCATAATTACGATATATGTTGCAGCTAATAAGGGGAAAGCGTAGCTAAGTTCAAATTTAGTCAAAGTAAAAAGCCAAATAATAAAACCAAACGCATAAAGAAAAATGGCTGATATAATCCAATAGCTTTTTAGTAGAATTAAAATATTTTTGAATAAGCTTGCTATAGAATTAAATTCTTGAATTTGAGAAATTGATTGATTAACTCCTAATTTAAGTATTATTTGCCCAATACTTCCAGTAAGTAATAATAATAACAACAAAACATATTTAGACATAAAATTATACAAAATTATTTTTTAATAGGACGATTAAGCCATACATATCTATGAATAAACCCAACAAAATTTTTAAAGTTGCTTTTAAGATCATGGAATGATCGTATTTTTAGAGCGCGTTTTAGGATATAGGACGGTCTTAGATAAAAACTGCGTAATCCTTCATAGTGAGCTTGAAAAATTTCTTCACTAGATAGATGGGGATAGTCATAAACAGGGGGTTTTGATGGGTCGTATTGATTCCAATCTCTGGTTTTTAGGTATTTATTCTGGACTAAATAATCATAGAATGGCGTTCCTAGACATGGCTGGGCAATTCCCAATGTTATGTAATCAACATCAACAGATTTAGCAAACTCAATTGTTTCAGTCATTGTTTTTTTGGTTTCTCCAGGTAGCCCCAATATTAAAAAAAGCATAGTTTCTATACCCACACTTTTAACCATTGTGATGGCACTGCGAACTTGATCTAGTGTTATTCCTTTTTTAATATTTTTTAATATTTGATGATTAGCACTTTCCATACCAATGTGTATTATATAGCAACCAGCTTTTTTCATTTTTTTAAGTAGTTCTAAATCTCTACTTAACCCATTAGCATGATCATTGCATGACCAAGTAAGGTCAATTTTATTTTTAATCATTTCATCCATTAATTCATGTGTCCATTTTAGGTTTGATGTTAATCTTGCGTCGTTCCAGAAAACTTCCCTATATCCTAACTGTTGAATCCATTTTAATTCTTGAATAACATGTTTAACGCTACGTGTTCTGTACTTGCCCCAAAAATAAGGTTGACAGCAGAATGTGCATTGTCCAACACATCCTCTGTTCGCCATAATTATCGCTAACGGCTGTCGTTTAGCAACAGGGTTGCGGTAGATATGAATAGGTATTTTATCATGAGAAGGCATTCCTAAATCCTCTAAATTTTCAATATTGGGCTGAGCCGCATTTTGTTGTATTCTACCATATTTATCGCGATAGCATATACCAAGGACATTGGTTGGATTATATTTATTTTTAATAAGATTCAATATTACTAATTCAGGTTCATTATATACAGCGACATCTAAATTTTTATTATATTTTAAGATTTCTTTTGGAATTCCCATAACATGCACACCTATAGCTACAGTAATAATATCTTTAGAGATTTCTTTAACGATATTGGCAATTTTCAAATCATCGTAAATTGTTGTGATTGAAGTGGAAAAAACAACCATCCTTGGTTTTTCTTTTTTAATTATTTGATAAATATCTTGAAATTTTTTTTTAGTATTATTTAAATCATAGATAGCAGAATCAAAACCATTGTGTTTAAGGCAACCAGATATAGTCATTAAATCTAATGGTGGCCAAGCAAAATCAGCTTTATTAGCACCGAATCCTCCCATAATTCTTTGATTGCCAAACTGACTAATTGCAGGTGGTTCAATGAAAAGATTTTTCATAATTATTTTTG
>JAHILA010000019.1 GCA_018897295.1 Patescibacteria group bacterium | reverse complement strand
TTCTTTATAACCCTTGCCTCTTAGCATTAGTAATTTTCTGTCCTCTATAATTAAGGCAGCAATTCTAGTTTTTGTTTCCATATTAAAGCGTTTAAGTTTTTTTAAAATTTTTTAGCGCCAAAATTCAATTTCCGATAACGTATCGGGATAAAAGAAGTTTTTCTGTAGTGTAGCGGAAGAAAAATTTGGGTGAGGCACGAGCCGAGTGCCGAACCTTTTATCCCGTGTTATGTGCCCCGAGTGGAGCGTAGCGGAACGAGAGCGCAGCGTGGGTTCGAGCGATAGCGAGAAAGTCGGGCGGAGGCGGGCGTTTATCCAATTTCTTTTACTAATTTTTCAACCAAACTTTTTATTTGGTCTCTAATTTGGCGATGGAACTCTAAAGATTTATCTTTTGCATCATCAATCTCCCAGAAAACAACTTTTGACAAATCAACATAATCTGGTAAATTCTCTTTTTCTGTTATTACAATAATTTTATCAGTATTTTTGACCATTTTAGGAGTAAGTTGTTTTCTGGTGTTTTTGGATAAATCATAACCTACTTCAGACATACATTGAACAACAAAAGGATGTAAAGGTTCACCGCAGCGATTATCAACATGAGTTCCAGCGCCAACTGCTTTATGTTTCTTAGATAATCTATTGAAAAAAGCAGGAGCCATTTGGCTTCGTCCAACATTTGCTCTACAAATAAAAAGTATTTCCATATTATTATTGAAAAATTAGTATTTATAAAAATGTATCGTTAAGCCCGCCGTAGCCCGATTGCACATAACGTATCGGCATCATCTGAAGTCCCGCACTAATTTTCGTTGTTTAGATGCAATAATTCCAGAACTACTATGAGCAATATTAAATGCTGAACTCCATCCAAATACCACAAAAATTAGTGCGGGATTTGGGCGGAGGGAAATTGACGCTCCTTGAATATATAATTGATGTCAATTTCCCGTAGCCAGATATGCAATGTTATGTGATGTAGCCAGAAACTTCTTTTTCCTTATTATTCTTTTTTGGCGAATTCTAATTTTTAATTTTCTTCCTATTTTCTGGCGTAGTTAAATAATTTTCTTTCGTAATAACCTTGCCACCAGATTCAATTTCAAGTTTTCGTCGGGCATCTCCTGCAATTTTTCCGCCTTTTTGGGCGGCAATTTTATTTTCAATAAAACCCTTAGCATTTCTCTCTTTGGTTATTTTCGTAGTTGAAGCTTCGCCAAGCATGGAAAAGATTAATTCGAGATCGTCCATATGATCACGCAGATTTTCTCGCTTCAAACCTTTTAACCTTTTGTACTGACTTGGCGTCATATCAAAAGCTGCTTTTGATATTTCTGCAGTCAAAATCGCAAACTCAATATTTTTTTTAACGCCTCGTTTTTGCCATTCATCAGTTAGCTCCTCACGTATGGCAATACCACGCATACGTTTCTCAATCCAAGAATCAGAATAGCCCTTGAGTTTGTATAATATTTTAGTTCGTTTTGTTGCCAATTCTGGGTCTTCAATTTCTTGAATTCTTTCAAAACCTACCTTGGCTAGCCATCGTTTCAACGGCTCGGCTTTAGGTGATGGGACTGATTGGATAATTCGTAATATACCCTCCGTGTTTGCACAGTCAGTTTCACGCATTTTGCCATCTGGCGCTTCCAATTTCAACTGTCTACAAATTGTAGATAGTTGAAAATTGCTTTCATCTTTAACTCTTGCTTTCATAGCAGTCCAATAAACACTAGGGCGGTCACTATCGGTAAGTGCCTGAATAATATCAACCACAGAAAACCACCATTCTTTTTGATAAATGATTTTTCTGATAGTTTTGCCTTTGAAAATGGCAATGTGGTTTTCTGGATTTTGGTTGTTTTCCATATGACTTAAAGATATAAAGGTATCAGATTTGATACCTTTATATTATAGCATATTTCCTGGTGGATTTGATTAAGGCAAAATACTGAAATTTTTTCCAAGATATTCGAATGTTATCTTATTTTCAACTCTTTTTGCCACATCTTTTGCTGGAATACCAGTTAAGCCAACCTGAAATGCAAATTGTTTATTTTTTCCTATCAAATCAGCTTCTGTGATACAGCCCATTTCATGTTTTCCACTTTCGCAATCAGCAAGAAATTTATTCCAACCTTCTATCGTCATAGCGTCGATTATAAAAAATTCAGAATAGCCGGGCATAAATTCTTTTTCCGGAAAAGCATTTGTTTCCTTGAAGGATTTATCCGCGGTAGGAAGAAAGAATGATATGCGAGTCCTGTCAGCATCAATGGAAAAACTTTTAGTTTTATAATCTGCAAAATCCGTCGGCAATTGGATTTTAAAACCAAGATCGGTATTTGAATATAGTGACACATTTTTTTGCTCAGGAGATTGTGCTGGTTGTTGAACTATAGGATCAGGAGTTGATTTAACTTGTTTCGGAGCAGGTACAACTGGCGCACTAGCCTTGTTAATTGTCGCAAAATATACAGTTATGCCGATTAGAATAATGACGGCAACCACTAAAATTGCGATGATGCTTTTTTGATTCATAATTATTATTTTGTTAATTTATTAAACTTATTTTAATTATACTGAGTTATCGACCTGTGAATTCGCCAAAAAAAATTCTAAATAGTTAAAAAAGAAATTTCTGGCTATTTCACATAACGT
>JAHILA010000018.1 GCA_018897295.1 Patescibacteria group bacterium | reverse complement strand
TTGGTGGCTCAATTGGTTTCGGTGGAAGATATAATGGTACTTCACAAGCTGGTTTTGCTGTAATTAAAGGGGCGAAGGAAAGTGCTACCGCCGCAGAATATGGAGGTTATTTATCTTTTAATACTAGAGCGCATGGCACACGGTTATCAGAAAAAATGAGAATATCAGGAAATGGCAACGTCGGCATCGGCGACACTGCACCCGCTTACACTCTTTCTGTTGACGGGACTGCATCAATATCAGACGACTTTTATGTAGGCGATAATATGTTATTTGCTGATTTATCTGAAAATACAATATTTTCATCAGCAAGTTGGGATATAACGAATGATTTAACAATCAATCATCTTCATTTTGGAACCAGCTTATCATTAATAAATATAGCAGATAATCTCAATGTCGGAGCTGGATTTCCAGCAAGAACAACCGGGGATTACAACACATCTGTTGGAATAGGTGCTCAAGCTGCGTTAACTGAAGGAAGATGGAATAACGCCTTTGGATGGCACACTCAAAACGCACTGACAACCGGACTATGGAATGATGCCTTTGGCTATGAAGCTCAACGTTCACTGACAGAAGGAAATTATAATAATGCCTTTGGTTATGATAACTTAACTTCATTGATAGATGGAGATAATAATAACTCTTTTGGTAGTTCAGCTTTGGCTTCACTCACTACAGCTAGTAACACAAATGCTTTTGGGCATTTGGCTGGATGGTCTATTACAACCGCTTCAGGCGGAGTTTTCCTTGGGAGTTATGCCGGATATTACGAGACCGCTGCTGATAAACTATTCATTGACAATAGGCAACGCACCTCCGAATCCGATGGTAGGGCCAATGCTCTCATCTACGGGGTATTCGCCGATGCTGTGGCGAATCAAATTCTCACGTTTAATGCCAATGTCGGCATCGGGACGACGGCACCAGGGGCATTGTTGGAAATTGCTAGTGCTACTGATGCAACCGATTATATTAAATTAAGCGATAATGGTTGGTCTACGGATAATACAAGGAAGGGTATTGTTTGGAATCAAGGAGCCACTGATTTGGTAGCGATTGATGCTATTCGGGAAAGTTCAGGAAATGTTGGGTTAAGGTTTTCAACTTATGGCGGGGCGGTAGCAAAGGTAGACGTGCTAACCATTCAGGCAGGCGGCAACGTCGGGATTGGGACGACGGCGCCAAGATACCAAACAGAAATTAGTGGGATTGGACAAGATACAGCGGCTTTAACTGATGCTGGAGCAAAATTAGGTACTCTTTCAATAATTGGCAACGCTAACAATGCTGGTTCAGGGGGTGCAATTGTTTTTGGTAGTGCTAATTCTGTGTCTGCTGCCTCTATAGGTGGGGCAGCGATTAAATACTTACTTAGCGATAGTAGTAATAATACTAGAGGAGATTTGGCTTTTTCAACCAGAAATGCTTCGACTGATGTGGCATTAACGGAACGAATGAGAATATTGGCTACTGGCAACGTCGGGATTGGGGACTTAGCTCCTGCTTATCTTCTTTCTGTTGATGGCACGGCTTCTGTTTCAGGCGCTGCGTATTTCCCAAACACCCCAAGCGTTGCTGATTTAAGAACAGATGTTAATGGTATGTTATACAATGGCGCCTCTGATTTGACATTAAAGAAGAACGTCACTGATATTGATAATGCTTTGGAAAAATTGATTTCATTAAGGGGCGTGAATTTCAACTGGAGAACACCAGAAGAGGGCAATGATTATGTTGTTTTGGACGGCAACGAAAATCATATGGGCTTTATTGCGCAAGAAATAGCAAGTAGTGGAGTGCCTGATTTAGTATACACATTTGGATACAATGACCGAGAAATTTACTCGGTAAAAGAATTAGAAATAACTGCTTTGCTGGTTGAGGGAGTCAAAGAACTTGCCTCATCGGTAAGCGCGCAGGGCGAAATGATTACTTCTTTATCAATGGAAATAGAAGCAATAAAAGAATCCTTGTCTTTGGATAGCGAAGGCACAATTGATTCCTCTGGGACAATGGAAATCAATGATGGATTTTTGGCTGTCTTATTTGATAAATTAAAGGACTTTGGCATTACAATTGAAAAAACCATTGTGAAAATTACCCAATTAATGACAAGAACATTGGTTATTGAAAAAAATCCTGACCAGGGCCAGAGCTCAATAGGCGAGGGAATAATTAAAGTTGAAAGCGTGTCCGCAGAAATCAGAACTAATCAGATTATACCGAGTTCTAAAATATTTATTACTTTTAGAAATGATTATGGTTCGCGCTGGTGGATAAACTATCAGGAAAATGGCCTTGCTATTATTAATATTGCTGATCCAGCTGTACAAGATTTAAAATTTGATTGGTGGATAGTGCAAACCGAACCAGTTGAAATAACGTCAACTCCTGCAGAAACTCCTGTCGAGGTTCCTATTGAAGTCCCTATTGAAGAACCCATCGAAGAACCCTTGCCCGCCGACTTGCCCATTGATGAGGTGGAAACCCCAGTAGAGGAGGGAGCAACTGAACCAGCAATTCCGGCAACTGAACCCGCCGCCGCAATAACGGAATAGTAATGATTGATGATATTGATGGAGATATTGACAAGCGATTTTTTTAATTTTAACATTAAATGTAGGACATACGATGTCCTACATAAAGCTATAAAAATTTATATGCCTAGAGAATTTTTAACAAATGGGTTTTATCATGTATTTGATCGAGGCGTTGAAAAACGCAACATTTTTCGAGATAATAACGATTATATTCGATTTATTCATGATTTGTATGAATTCAATGACAAAAAACCTGCCCTGCCCTATGTTCGTAGAGGTAGTAATGTAGGACATACGATGTCCTACATAGAACGTGATAAATTGGTTAATATACACGCATTTGTGCTAATGCCGAATCATCATCATTTGATTATTGAACCGATTAAGAAAAACGGAGCTTATTTGTTTATGAAAAAACTTCATTGCGGATACGCAAGGGGTTTTAATGAAAAACACAAAAGAAGTGGCTATCTTTTTCAAGGGAGATACAAAGATGTTTATATTAAAGATGATAGACAATTGATGCATCTTGTTTGTTATATTCATTCGAATCCATTAAGTTTATGGAAAGAGGGTTGGAAAGAAAAGAAATTAACGAGATTAGAGATCAAACAAGCAATTAAATTTTTAGAAAAATATAAGTGGTCAAGCCATATGGATTATTGGGGAATTAAAAATTTTCCATCGGTTATTGATAATAAGTTTTTATTAGAAATTTTTGGCGGACCAGAAAAATATAAAAAATATTTTATTGATTGGTTAGAACAATATCAAAAAAACGAAACATATATTCGAGAATTAATATTGGATTAGCTAGACGTAATGTAGGACATACGATGTCCTACATTTGACACGAGAATTTTTGGAGTTATAATTTAATTATGGAGCAACAATTGAATTCCGCCTCATCGGCGGACAAGATTGGCCAGAGCGAGTCCAAACCGAAAAGAAAAAAAATAATCACGGCAGTGGTTTTTTTTGTTATAATTTTGGCAATAATTTATTTAGGAGCAACAGAGGGAGTACAATGGTGGAAAGCAAAACAGGAATATGTTCGTATGGGTTTCGCCTCAATACCTCCAATCTTACCTTGACGAGTTTTCTTTCCGTTATAATTACCGGACTTCTTCTGTTCCTGTCTTTTTGCTTTTGCTTTTTCGGGTAGTTGGATAGCTTTGTGAGGTAGGTTGTAAAAGTTGTCTTTATTGGAACTTTTATATGTTATACCTATTGAGTTATTTCGGGGTGTTCTTTTAAGTATTCATCTCTTATATATACCCCTAGGGTTGGTGCCATATTATCTATATTGCGAGCTGGATTATTATAGAAAAAGACCTTAAGAAAATCCATATAGGATTTGTCGGATAGAAAATGTATAGATTTTATAGCAGAAAGTTCAACATCATATTTTAATTTTGGTTCTTCCCCGTTGATATAGTTGAAAAAATCCAATTTATGTTCTTTAAATACATTATCAAATCCTAAATCTTTAATAAATTGATTGCCCTGTGGTGTTAAATTAAGAGGGCTATAAGCTTTTAATTCTTTGGGGTCAAAATGCAGACTTGATTTTTTCGTTAAAAAATCGCAAACCACTTTTATGTTATGTTTAATAGTTTCTGATGTAATCTCAAGTTTATCTAATATTTGTAATTTTCTTCCTATATAGATTAAAGCCCCAACCATAACAGGAATTCCAATATAGCTTATAATTTGTTGAATTGTCATATTTCTTTTATTAATTATTATAATTCCATTATAACACAAGTGTCTAATTTTCAAAACTCTCTTTCGAGAGTTTTTTAATTTTCAGCAAAAACCTGTTTGACGATGGGCTTTTCGGTTGATAAAATTAGAACGAGATACAATGTTGTCAAAGGTCGGTTTAATAAATATTTAAGACTATAAAATATTATGATAAATTCTATTGAAGAAAAATTAATAATCGCATATCTTCAAGGTGGGAACGCCAAAGACAAATCACCTGCGATATTAAAAGAATGTCTTGAGGTAATTAAAGAAGCTATCACAGAAAGTAAATCTGGACAATCCAAGGCGGAGATATTTGCGCCTCGTCGGGATTCTGGGGTTTAGTTTCTTCTAATCCCAATATTTTTCTAATCTCTTCTTTCGTTATAATGCCCTGTTTTATTAAGAGCTGAATGTTTTGGGCGTATTCTATTATTATATCGGGAGTTATAAATGACATTTTATTATTTTTAATTTTTAGCTTCATACTTGTCAACAAGGGAGAGTTGCTTTCAAAAATCTCTTGTCAATGTTCGATATAGGGCATATAATAGGAGTGTCGGGAAGTGTTTCAAATTTGCTGGAGCGAGGAGGGGCAAGGAAGCCCGGCAATCGAAAAATCTTCTTTGCCCCATCCAGTAAATAAACTTGAAAAAATCTCAATAGTGAGATTTTTTTGTTTGGGGCTGGAAAAAATAGAGGGAAAGAGGTATAATAAAGAATAGAATGGAGAATATAAATCATAAAAATAAGCATTTAACGGAATAAAAACATGACAAGGCAAATTATAATCACGGCTGAATATTTTAGACAATATAGACAAAAATTGGGATTCTCTAATCAAGCGAATGTTAAAAACTTTTTTGGCGCAAAAGACATTACACCAACAGTTGATTTTAATTACATTGACCTTTTGAATAAAAGGCTTTACGAAATTGTGGATAGACTGAATAAAGTCGTTGTGGATGAAATCAAAATTGATAATCTAAAATCTTTCAAAAAGCAGAATATTGACCGTGTCTTTAACATATTGAAAAAGGGAAATATATTACCAAAACTTAATAATCAAAGACGAAGACCTGAACAAGTATATTTTTCATGGATACAGGGATATATTATCTCTAATTATTTTTCAAAAGCAATAAGTATAATATTCGGTGTTGATGTATCAGCAATTAGCTCGATTGGTGAGGACGATTTACGAAATATTAAAACATTTAAAAGAACAGCAAAAGCTGACCTGGAAATAACATTAAATAAAGAAGAGAAAGTAATTATAGAAATGCAGTCTGGGTTTACTGGTACAAATGATATAAAACAACACAAAGTTATAGAGGCGAAAAAAGTTTTTAATGATTCGGGAAAACATACATTGGCTATCCATTTTGATTTATATAATGGTCAAGTTGCCTTTATTAAGTTGGATGAAATTGAAGATGATAGTGTAAATTGGATTACAAGACCGCAAATGGAAGGGCAAATGGTTTTTAATATAGATCAGAATCATTTCGTTTGGAAAATTACAGAACCGCCCATTGAATATAAGGATATGAAGTTTGATTAGGATTTTTTATGATTAAGAAAAAGAAATTAAAAGTTATTGATTTATTCTCTGGTGTTGGTGGTTTAAGTTATGGCTTTGCTCATGATGATAATTTTGAAATAGTGGCAGCAAACGAAATTTTACCAAATATGGCAAAAGCATACTCTCTGAATCATCAGACGGCAAAAGTCTATGTCGAAGATATAAAAGATTTTAATGCACAAAAAATTGAAAAAGATTTGAATATCAAAGCGAACGAGATTGACATTATCGTTGGTGGACCGCCTTGTCAGGCATATTCAACTGTTGGAAAAAGATTGATTGATGACCCAAGAGGAAAACTTTTTCAAGAATATTATCGGGTTCTAAAAGAATTTAATCCTAAACTTTTTCTTTTTGAGAATGTAAAAGGGCTTTTATCAATGCAAGGCGGCGAATTATTAAAAACAATCATTTCACTTTTTGAATCGCTTGGATATAAGGTGCAATATAAACTTTTGAATGCCGCCGATTATGGCGCGCCACAAATCAGAGAAAGGGTTGTTATTATTGGTTCAAAACTTGAAACTAATTTTCAATATCCAGAACCTACACATTACAATCCGGAAGAAACGCCCGACCTATTCAATAAAGAACTCAAACCATATTTAACGCTTGAAGAAGCAATAAGTGATTTACCATTTATTAAATCAAGCGAAGAAAGCTTTGAGTATTCTTCCGAGCCACAAAATGATTTTCAAAAGTTTATGCGTAAAAATGCACCAACAAAATTAATGGATCATAATTCGCCAAACAATAATCCAAAATTGGTAAAAATAATGGAATTATTGCCAGACGGCGGAACGCCAGAGGATTTACCGGAAAACTTGCGCCCAACATCAGGTTTCAAAAATACTTATTGCCGTCTTTGGTGGAAAAGACCATCAACGACTATAACCAGAAATTTAAGTACTCCCTCATCATCAAGATGTATTCATCCGAAAGCACCAAGGCCACTAACAACGAGAGAAGGTGCAAGGATTCAATGTTTCCCCGACGACTATAAGTTTTATGGATCGAGAAGTGATAGGAATTTGCAAATTGGGAATGCCGTACCGACCCTTCTATCAATCGCATTGGCAGAATCAATATTAGACAATTTTTTTAGAGACAAACCATTACAAAGATTTGTAACTAAATAGAATTTTAAATTATTAAAATCGTCTATCGCTGGTTCGGTATTTGATCACGCCTGCCCCGTATAAATTTTACCATGAGATGGTTTCTAAACTTTACATTAGCAAAATCATGTAACCTTTTACGAGGTGCGTGGGTTGAATAGACCCCAACCTTTATGGGCGAAGCGCCTCGCTCGAAATTATTTTGTAAAATTTCATACTGGGGTATTTATGTATTATGGCACTGGCGTTCCGCCGATTGAACTGGTTGGCAGCGCGAGTGTGGATATAAAGGAGATTAGTTATACCCCATAATTTTATTGTGGTAGAATAAAAATATGTTGTTGAAGATTGAAAAACTTTTATTCTACCTTTTTCTTTTTTTAATTCCTTTTCAGATAAGAATTTTCCTGAATAATAACGGGGAATGGAATTCTATCTTTATTTATCTGGGCGACCTGATATTTCTTGCGGTCTTAGTGCTTTGGATTATCAATAATAAAATTCCGAGCCATAAATTAGCCATCAAAAACAAAAAAAATATTTTTTTGTTTTTATTTTTATTAATTGCTTTTATTTCGGTGTTTGTCAGCTCGGGGACAAAAATCAGCGCATTCAGATTTCTGAAATTATTGGAGTTCGCAATCTTGTTTATTTATATTTTTCATAAAAAAGAAGCAAAAATTCTTCATATTTTATTTTATTCCGGTATTTTACAGGGAATTTTGGCAATTACGCAGTTTATCAAGCAAGGAAGCATTAATATAAAATTTATTGAAGCAGGAGTTTTTTCGCCTGATTCGCCGGGAGTGGCGAATTTTATTTTAAATGGGGACAGAATTTTGCGCAGTTATGGAAGTTTTTCGCATCCGAATGTTCTGGCAGGTTTTTTACTAATGACAATTTTCGCGTTCTACGCAATATGGCAGAAAAAACCAATAAATATTTTAAGATGTATTGGTTTCGCAGTTCTAGTTTTTGCAATGTTTTTAACTTTTTCCCGCACAGCGATTGTGGTTTTTGGAGTGATGAGTCTGATATTTTTCCTTTTTGAATTTTTTAAATTAAGAAAATTGGAACATACAGAACAAAGATTAATAGACGGGAAAAAACTGATAAAATTATTTTTATTATTTATTGTCTCATGCCTTTTGGCAGTAATGATCCTCTTTCCTTGTATCAAGGCCAGATTTTTTACCATATCCTTAGGAGAACAGGCAGTTGATTTAAGGATTTTTTACAATAAAATGGCGATTGAAATGATAAAAGAAAAGCCGATTCTTGGAATCGGTGTTGGAAATTTTGTAAATTACTCGCAGAATTATTCAGCATATCTAAGAGCTGCGAGCAAAATGATTGATGTCCCTCGACAAGACTCGGGACAACTCGTTCCGAGTTGGATATATCAGCCAGTGCATAATATTTATTTATTAATCGCATCGGAGATTGGGATTTTGGGAGTATTAGCGTTTTTGGGATTTGTGGCGATAGTTTTATTGGATGAAATTAAAAAGAAGTCAGCTTTTTTATTACTTACTATAAGTTTTTTAATTCTTGCCTTGCTTGACCATTATTTTTGGACTTTGCAGTCCGGCGGGATTATGTTCTGGCTGGCGCTGGCATTAACGCAAAAAGAATAATATGCAGTATATTTGTGATTTTCATACACATTCAAAATATTCCAGAGCAACCTCAAAACAGGCTGATATTGATAATTTCGGCAAATGGGCGAAAATAAAAGGCGTTGATGTTTTAGGAACCGGCGATTTTACCCATCCTTTGTGGTTCAGGGGATTAAAAGAAAGATTAATACCTGCAGAGGATGGGCTTTTCAAATTAAAACCTTCAAACGGCAATAATCATAATGGCAATAATCATAATGAGACCAGATTTATTTTGACCACGGAAATTTCCAGCATTTATTCAAAAAACGGCAAAACCAGAAAAATTCATAATATTATTTTTGCTCCGTCATTTGAAGTTGTAGAAAAAATCAATACTCATTTGGGCTGGATTGGAAATTTGAAATCAGACGGGAGGCCGATTCTGGGTTTGGATGCGAAAGAACTGGCAAAAATTGTTTTAGGTATTTCTCCGGATTGCATGGTAATTCCGGCTCATGCCTGGACTCCCTGGTTTTCTATTTTTGGTCATTTTTCGGGATTTGATTCAATTGAAGAGTGTTTTGAGGAGTATTCTAAATATATTTATGCGATTGAAACTGGTTTGTCCAGTGACCCGGAAATGAATTGGCGCTGGTCAAAATTGGATAATATCACTTTAATTTCCAATTCCGATGCGCATTCACCACATAAAATCGGCCGCGAGGCGAATATTTTCGAAGGAGAGAAAATAAGCTATAATTTAATTACTGAGGCAATAAAAAGAAAGTCCGACGAATTGAAACTTGTCAGAACTCTTGAATTTTTTCCCGAAGAAGGGAAATACCATTGGGATGGGCATCGGGATTGCGGAGTTGTGCTTTCTCCTGAAGAATCGCTGAAATACAATAATCTCTGCCCGGTTTGCGGAAAAATGATGACTATTGGCGTAATGAATAGAGTTTGCCAATTAGCCGACAGGAAAGACGACACGAAACCGGCAAATGCGATCCCTTTTCAAAAATTAATTCCTTTGGAAGAAATAATCGCTGATGTTATAGGTTTGGGAGTCGGCACTAAAGGCGTGGAAGCGCATTATAAAAATTTGATTAGGGTTTTTGGCAATGAATTTAATATTTTGCTTAACGTGAGAAAAGGAGAACTCACAGGAGCAAGTTCTCCGGAAATTGCCGAAGGCATAGAAAAAGTCAGGCAGGGGAAAATTTCAATCCAGCCGGGATATGACGGGGAATTCGGTAAAATCAGCGTTTTCGGCGAAACAGAACAGAGGCCGAAGACCAATGGAGGGCAAGAAGTTTTATTTTAATCCCGCAGCTGCGGGACAAGTTATGGATATAGAAGTAATCAATAATTCAGTATTAAGGCTTTTATACGAACATCGTTATATCTTTGCCTTATTAGGCGCCATACTTGAAGGCAATTTTATCATGATTTTGAGTGGCGTGCTTTTCCGGCTCGGCTTTTTTGATTTTTGGGCATTGGCAGCGGTCCTGATCGGCGGATATTTTCTTAATGGAATCGGCTGGTATTTGATCGGACGTATTGGCGGAAATGTAATTGTTGAGAAATTTATGAAGCGCAGGAAATTCGGCAGCAAGGTAATAGATAAATTGGAATTGTATTTCCAAAAACATAGCACTAAAACTATTTTTTTAACCAGAATTACTTATGGCATAAGTATGTTTACATTTATGATTGCCGGAAGCCTAAAAATGAATTTGAAAAAGTTTTTAAGCGCGAGTTTTATTGCAACAATTGTCTGGGTTCTAATAATGGTTAGCTTGGGCTATGGCTTTGGAGTCGGACTTCAATCATTAAGTAGAGTTACCACAGGCATTACATTTGGCCTGATTGTTGTTATAATTATCTTGATAATTCTGGTTTCGTTTTCCTTTATCGCCTGGATGAGATATCTTGCCAGAACCCAATTTGTAAAGGATTTGGAAAATCACAAATCGCCTTTTTTAAGCAAGATCGGAGAAATAATAACAAAATCATTTCATCGTAAAGATAAAAATATTAATTAAGTGGAAATAACCAAAGAAATGAAAATTGACGAGGCGTTGCAGAAGCATCCAAAAATAATTGCTATTTTTATGAAACATGGATTCCATTGCTTAGGTTGCGCAGCAGCGAATTATGAGGATATTGAGTCCGGAGCAAAAGTTCACGGCATTGATGTTGATGAGTTTATTAAAGAGTTGAATGAAGTAATCGAAAATGATTAACAGGGATATAGCTCACATCTTAAATAATATTTCCGAATATCTGGCAATGGATGATATTTCTTTTAAGCCGCGCGCCTATGAAAAGGCGGCAACGAGTATTGAAGCACTTGATGAAAGTGTTTTTGATATTTATAAGGCAGGCGGGATAAAGGCGCTGGAGAATATTCCGGCTGTGGGATTCGGCATTGCCCAAAAAATCGAGGAATACATAAAAACCGGAAAAATAAAAGAATATGAAACACTGAAAAAAAAGATTCCAGTCAATCTTGAAGAATTAACCGCAGTTCAAGGCATTGGTCCGAAGAGCGTATTAAAATTATACAAAGAATTGAATATTAGAGATATAAAAGATTTGGAAAAAGCAATAAAAGACAAAAAAATCAGGAAAATTGAAGGATTCGGCCAGAAAAGCGAGGAAAATATGTCAATGTCCATCCGATTTTTGAAAAACTCTAATAGCAGATTTCCTTTGGGTTATGTTTTATATGATTTAAGAAAAATAGAAGAAAGGATTGAAAAACTGTCCGGAGTCAAAAAAGTATTATTGTGTGGTTCAATAAGAAGAATGAAAGAAGATGTCGGCGACGCAGATATATTGGTAGCAGTATCATCGGATAAAATCGCAAAGGACGTGATAAATTACTTTATTAATATGCCGGAAGTGGCGCATATTTACAGCCATGGTAATACAAAATCATCCGTAAAATTGAGGAATCACATAAATTTTGATTTAAGAGTAGTTGCAGAAGAAAGCTTTGGCGCTGCAGCCCAATATTTTACCGGAAGCAAGAATCATAATATTGAATTAAGAAAAATTGCTATTAAAAAAGGATTAAAATTAAATGAATACGGGTTTTCCAAGGAAGAAGAGGTCTATGAAACTCTGGGACTGCAATGGATTCCGCCGGAATTAAGAGAGAATGCTGGTGAAATTGAAGCCAGTCAACAAAATAAACTGCCCAAATTAATCGGTTACCAAGACCTCAAAGGCGATTTGCAAATGCACTCTAAATGGAGCGATGGGCAAAATACGATTGAAGAAATGGCAAAAAAGGCAATGGCAATGGGATTGGAGTATATCGCGATTACAGACCATCTGCGCGGGACGCTTGGTAATCTGATTAACGAGAAGGATTTATTAAAGCAATGGGAAGAAATAGACAAGCTTAATGCAAATTATAAAAAACGTGGGATTAAATTCAGGATATTAAAAGGCGGAGAAGTAGAAATTTTAAATAATGGGAAATTATTTATGCGAGATGAAATTCTGGAAAAACTTGATGTTGTTGGCGCAGCAATCCATACTCACGCTAAGATGACCAAAGAACAAATGACTGAAATATATATTAAAGTAATGAAAAACCCGAACGTAGATATAATTTTCCATCCCACTGGCCGATTGATAGGCATAAGGCCACCGCGTGAAATGGATATTGGAAAAATTATTCGCGCAGCAAAAGAAACAAAAACAGTTTTAGAAATTGATGCTTATTATAATAGATTGGATTTAAAAGATGAATATGCGAGGATAGCGAAAAATGCCGGAGTGAAGATTGCGATTGATTCTGATGCGCACAATATTTCGCATTTTCAGTATTTGGAATTAGGCATTGCCCAAGCGCGCAGGGGATGGCTGGAGAAAAAAGACGTTATCAATGCCTGGCCAGTAGAGAAAATGTTGGAGATGTTGAAATAATATTTCTGGCTTGACACAAAGAAAGATAAGTGCTATGTTGTAGATAGTACCCTAAAATACAAATAAACAAGGATTTTTATTCATATATTCCGCTGGATAGGAGTAATCCTAAATTAAACCCAAGCGGAAAAAAGGAGGATGACGATGTTAAAAACATTGATCACCAGCCGAGACCCGAAAGGTCTCCACGCAGTCGGTCTCTTCGAGGCCGTCTACAACAAGTCCAAGCTCGACGATGCGCGCGCACAGCGACTCAACGAGCGCGGTGGTGAACTGCAGGACGGGATCGCGAAGCTCATCACTGAGCTGTCCGCGTCCAACCAGTTCGCCGACGAGGAAGTTTGTTCCAACCGCACGTACCCGAAGGAGTACAAGGGGCCAAAGCCGATCGCGGATCAGATCAAGGCAATCGCCAAGATTTTCAATCTCAACCCGAGTCAGACCCTCGAGTTCGCCAAGAGCTTGTCTGAGCTCCCCGATGGCGCCGAAGGATGGTTCGCCATCCCGCGTTGGCAGTCGGTTGCCAAGACCTACAACGAGGCGGTTCAGAAGGTGCTCGACCTGATCAAGAGGCAGCGCAAGGGCAACTTCTACAACTACCGCGGAGGCGAAATCGGAGAGACGTATCTCCGCCAGCACGAGCGCACGGCCAAGAAGCTCCAGATGTTGGGTGACCAACAGACGGGCTTCGACATTCTGGTCGTCGCCGCTCAGTTCGGTTTTCGCCATCGGGGTCGCTCCGTTCGTCGGACTCACGAGGTCTTTATGGCCAACGAGTTCGGACTCGGCGCATTCAAGGCAGGTTGCATGCTTCTGACACATCCTGAACGGTTCGTCTCTTATGACGACCTATGGATCGACTGCGCTGGCAACGAGTATGCGCCTGATGCTGCTGGCGATTTCCACGACGCGCCGTGCTTCCGCTTCCGCGTTGGCGGGGTCTTGTTCGGCACGCGTTGGGTGGGCCTCACTAATGCCCGCTATGGTTCGGCGTCTGGTTTTCTCCAGCAGTAACTCTGGAATTCTTGAATTCTTGGCGGGATGTCTCTCAATGGAGACATCCCGCACTTTTTTATATTTTGAATTTATGTTATATTAAAGATAGGAAAGGTCGTTAATTAGAAATTTATAATTTTATGTTTTATTCATTTTGTTGTTTAGGATTTTGGGCAGGTCTTTTAATTGTGGTTGGGGTTGTGCTTCTTTTAATCAATACAGGAATAATCAGCGCAGCTGTTTGGGCATATTGGCCGATTCTGCTCATAATTATCGGAGTTTATATTTTGACTTTAAGAAAACGAAGAAAAAAAATCGCCATCCATCAGATTTTCCAAAAATTAGCCACTGATGACCGAGTTCAGGATAAGATTAAAAAAATTATTGAAACCGTTGACGAAGTAGTTGAGAGAAAAATAGACGAATGGCACGATGAGGCAACTGAAAAGGAGGCGCCAACAAGAAAAAATGAAGGCCTTAGCGGAAAACAGAAGATATAGTTATGATTATGAGATATTGGAGACCCTTGAGGCCGGTTTAGTGCTTTTTGGCTTTGAAGCTAAGGCAATTAAAACCGGCCGAGTTAGTTTACAAGGTTCTTTTGTAACCACAAAGGGCGGAGAAATGTATTTAACCAATGCTCTGATTCCGCCGTACCAGCCAGCCAATACGCCAGATGATTATAACCAGCTCAGGCCGAGAAAACTTTTATTGAGAAAATCAGAAATTAGTTCTCTGATCGGCAAATTAAAGGTAAAAGGGTTGACATTAATTCCAATTCGGCTGTATACTAGGAAAAGTAAGATAAAGTTGGAATTCGGGGTAGCAAAAGGGAAAAGGAAGATTGATAAAAGAGAATCAATTAAGAAGAGAGATATTGAAAGAGAATTAGGAAGGAAGATTGGGGGACGATAGGTTTCGATCGAAGATCTTTTTAAAATAAGCAAGCCGAGGACTTCAGCATCTCGTTAAAATCTGAAAAAAACAAACGCAAAAACAAATTTTGCTTTCGCTACAGCTTAATTTATTAAGTCGCAGCCACTTTAATTGAGATTCTCAATAGGCGATTGAAGTGTTATAGTGCCGAAAGGCATTTGAGATAGGTGTCTTGATTCCCAATGCAAAACACTGAAATGAAATTGGGTCAGGTTATTCTGATTTTTGTCTGCTTTTTATCTAAATAACCGAGAAAATAAACAGACCAAGCTTGTCGAATTATTTTAAAGAGCCTTCGAGACGGGAGTTCAATTCTCCCCGTCTCCATCCTTCGCTCCGATAAATCGGAGCTTCGGATGGCAAGCCATCCTTGTCATTCTATCGGAGCTTCGGATGGCAAGCCATCCTTGCCATTCTAATGACAATATTAAATAGAAACGAAGGATGTCCTCCGAAGCTTTGGTGAAGCGTAGGAGGGCAAATATCTTTGATGTATTATACTTATATCCTTCAAAGCCAGAAAGATAAAACATATTACGCTGGTTCAACAGAAGACCTTAAACAAAGAATTAAAGAACATAACAATGGACGAGTTATTTATACTTCATCAAGAAAACCATATAAATTAGTTTTTTATTGTGCTTTTCCAGAGAAAGAGAAGGCCTATCAATTCGAAAAATATTTAAAAACCGGTTCGGGCAATGCTTTCTTTAAAAAACGATTAGTTTAATTAATAAGTATTAATAATAATTTAATTTAATTTTTCCGAAATTGACTTTATGTCATATAAAGAAAGATAAAAATTATGCCAGAAAAACTTAAAGGCGACATGTCATTACAAAAGCGCAGGGAGGCCAAAGAGTCTGGATTAAAAGTACTCGCCTTTGAAGGCAGAGAGATTTTCAAGCAGACCATGAAACAGGTTGAAATTATTAGAATACAAATGGACAATGCACAAACAGCGCTTAAAACTGATATGGATTCAGTAGCATTACGAGATGTTTATAAAATGGCATCAGAAGGCGGAGTACAAGATAAATCTTACGATACAGATAGAGAGGGAAGAATTTCAAAATATAGTGGTGAGGCTCAAGTTGAAATAAATGGTAGAAAATACAAAGCAGTGGGTCATGGACCAGAAGGAACTGCTGAATATGTGGACAGGGATGGTTACATAGAATTTATACCTCAAGAAATACCATCTACTACTAGAAAAAGTGAGTCGTTATCTCCAGAACAAGAATCATTATTTAGAATGTCAACACAACAACTTAACTCTTTAAATCGAAGAGTAGACTTGGCTGAAAAGACTTTGAGTCAAGGATTTAACCAGTTTACTTCTGATGAACTTGAAATGCTTGCTCTTGAATGTGGTATAGAAAATAAGAGTTATAATACGATCAGATGGGGTGTTGTTTCATCATACAGTGGCGAGGCAGAGGTTGTCATTAAAGGACAAAGATATAAGGCAATTGGTCACGAACCAGAAGGGACTGTTGAATATGTGGACAGGGATGGTTACATAGAATGGCAAAAAATTTAAGATCGCGATAAATAACTTATTAAATCTTTTTATTCGTTTAAGCATTTAGTTTCGGCTTTGTCATTCATAATAATATATTAATGTTTATAAAAAAACCATTTTTTAGAAAATTTGATAGAGGACGTTTTGGAAGAGGATTTGTAAAACAGAACAATGACAAGGCGAATGAACAAATTCGCGTTCCGCAAGTAAGGGTCGTTGATGAAACCGGAATTAATCTTGGGATTTTAAATACACAGGATGCAATTAAAATCGCTAAAGACAAAGGATTAGATTTAGTTGAAATTTCATCTAAAACCGAACCGCCAATCTGTAAAATCATAGATTACGGAAAATATAAATACACACAGGAAAAGAAAGAAAGGAAACAGCAAGCCCACCAGAAAAGAACTGAAATAAAAGGAATCAGAATTGGGTTGACCACGTCTCCCCATGATTTGGAAATCAGGACGCGTCAGATAGAGAAATTTTTTAAAGAAGGCCATAAAATAAGAATTGAAATGAAATTAAGAGGCAGGGAAAAAGCGCACGGAGATTTAGCGAGAGAGAAATTAGAATTATTTCTAAGTATGATTGCCGGGGTAGTTAAAAAAGAAGAAGAAATAAAAAGATCTCCTCACGGTATGAGTGTAACTATATGTCAGGAAAAACAAGAAAATCAGTAGTCAAAAGATTTAAAATAACAAAGAATAAAAAACTGATGCATCGTTTGCCGCATCAGAATCATTTGAATGCAAAGCAAAGCGGCAATAAAAAAAGGGCAAAACGGCATTCAAAACGAGTTGAATCAAAAACCAAGATGGTGAGGAATATTATTGAATTTATGAATAGGTAAAAAAATATGCCAAGAGTTAAACGTGGCGTTCAAAAACGCGCCAGGAAGAAAAAAATCATAAAATTAGCCAAAGGATTCAAATGGGGTCGAAAGGCAAAATACAGACTAGCCAAAGATGCTTTGCGTCATGCTTGGACTTATGCTTATCGCGACCGAAGAAACAAAAAAAGAAGTTTTAGGAATCTTTGGAATATAAAAATCAATGCCATTTGCAGAGAAAACGAAATTTCTTACAGCCGTTTTATCAATGCGATTAAGAAAAATAAAATAGAAATTGATAGAAAAATTCTATCGCAGTTGGCCGAGAATCACCCCGAGACATTTAAAAAGATACTTGAGGAAATCAAAAAGTAATTAGGATATACAGCAGGAGGCCAGTTTGACTGGTCTCTTTTAAATTAAGCTAAATTAAGTTAAAATAAAGGTAATGACAATTCGAAAGCAGATTAAGGAAATAATAAAGAAAGCAGTTTCCTCCTACGCTGAAGCTACGGAGGACAAGAATTTTACTGTAGAGATTCCGGAAAATAAGGAATACGGCGATTATGCCACAAATGTGGCTTTAATTTTAGCAAAAAAAGAAAAGCGAGGTCCAATGGAAGTTGCAAATGAAATCAGGTCAAAAATAGACGATGGAATTTTCGAAAAAATCGATATTGTAAATGGTTTTATAAATTTTTATTTCAAGCCAGAATTTTTGCAAAACCAGATTAAAGAAATTATCAAAGAGAATAAAAATTACGGGAAAACCGATATTGGTAAAGGCAAAAAAGTACAAGTGGAATTTATTTCCTCTAATCCCACTGGCCCCCTGACAGTTGCCAATGGCAGAGGCGGTCCAATGGGAGATGTTTTGGCAAATATTTTAAATTTTGTTGGATATAAAATAAAAAAAGAGTTTTATGTAAATAATGCCGGGAACCAAATAGCTGTTTTAGGGCATTCAATATTAAAAGATGACCAGGCGCAGTATAAAGGAGAGTATATTGATTTATTGGCCGACAGAATTAAGGAAAAAGACGCATATGAAGTAGGTCAGAAGGCAGCGGAAATTATTATTGATGAAATGATAAAAAAGACGATTGATAAATTCGGGATTAAATATGACGAATGGTTTTGGGAATCTAATTTGCATAAAAAGGACTTGTCAGAGAAAATAATCAAATTATTAAAAGACAAAAATTTATTATACGAACAGGATGGCGCGACTTGGTTTAAAAGCAGCAGTTTAGGAGATAATCGGGATAGGGTTCTGATTAAAAAAGACGGCTTAAAAACATATTTAGCCAGCGATATTGCTTATCATTATAATAAATTTAAGGAGAGAAAATTCGATAAAGTAATAAATATCTGGGGCGCTGACCATCACGGCGATGTGCCTGGCTTAATGGCTGGGGTTGAGGCAATCGGATATAAGGGGCAATTGGAAATAATTTTACAGCAATTTATTACAGTAATAGAAAAAGGAAAAAAAATAAAAATGTCCAAACGCCTGGGAACTTTTATTCCTATGGATGATTTACTTGATGCAGTTGGTTCTGATGTGGTCAGATTTTTCTTTTTGATGCATTCAAATGATAAACAGATGGATTTTGATTTGGATTTAGCAAAAGAGAAATCGGACAAAAATCCTGTCTATTATGTCCAATACGCATATGCCCGCATTAACAGCATTTTAAGAAAAACCAGCGGGCATAATTTGAATGTAAAATTAGAATTACTAAATCATTCTGCTGAAATAGAACTGATTAAAAACTTAATCGCGTTTCCGGAAATTATTGAAGAAATAGCAAAAGATTATCAAGTTCATCGTTTGCCGGCATACGCAATGAAAGTTGCATCATTGTTTCATAGATTTTATACTGAATGCCATGTTTTGGGAGAGAAAAAAGATTTGGAAAAAGCGCGTCTGGCATTAATTATGGCTACAAAAATCGTCTTGGAAAATATTTTGAATTTAATGGGCATCAGTAAGCCCGAAAAAATGTGAATATACCTGAAATAGAAAAGAAAATATTGGAATTTTGGAAAGAAAATAAGATTTTTGAAAAATCCCTCGCAAAAAAATCGCCGAAGGGGGATTTTGTATTTTATGATGGGCCACCATTTGCCACTGGCACCCCGCACTATGGTCATATTGTCGCATCTTTAATGAAAGATATGGTTCCGCGATACTGGACAATGCGTGGTTACAAAGTAGAAAGAAAATGGGGTTGGGATACCCATGGTCTGCCGATTGAGAACATAGTTGAAGAAGAATTGGAATTAAAACACAAAAAAGATATTGAGGCGATTGGAGTCGATAGATTCAATGAAATAGCGCGAAGCAAGGTTTTAAAATATGTGGGCGAATGGAAAAAGGTAATTGAGAGATTGGGCAGATGGGCGGATATGGAAAATGCTTATCATACTATGGATCCAAGCTTTATGGAGAGCGTATGGTGGGTTTTTAAACAATTATGGGATAAAAAATTGATTTATGAGGGATATAAATCAATGCATATTTGCCCAAGATGCGAAACAACATTATCCCAGCATGAAGTAAGCGATAATTATCAGGACATTGAAGATATTTCAATTATTGCCAAGTTTGAATTAGTAGATGAACCAGGAACTTATATTTTGGCCTGGACAACCACGCCCTGGACTCTACCGGGCAATGTTGCTTTAGCAATTGGCAAGCATATCAATTATGTCGAAGTTAAATCAGATGATGGGAAATACATTTTAGCCGAACAAAATCTCGATGCAATTTTTGGCAATAAAAAACATGAGATAATCGGGAAAACAAAAGCCAAAGATTTGGAGGGTAAAAAATACAAACCATTATTTAATTATTATTTATCCACCCGCAACGCTTCGCTTGCAATGGCGGGTAGGGAAAATCTTTATACGATTCAATTAGCTGATTTTGTGACTATTGAAGATGGCACAGGCGTTGTGCATATCGCGCCTGCATTCGGCGAGGATGATATGAATTTGGGTAAGGAGAAAAATCTGCCGTTTATCCAGCATGTCAAAATAGACGGACAGATTACTGATGAAGCAAAAGATTTTGTTGGTTTGGAAGTTAAGCCGAAATCTAATCCGCAATCAACAGATAAAAAAATAATTGAGTTTTTAGAGAAGAAAAATCTGGTTTTTAAAACAGAGAAATTTATTCATTCCTATCCTTTTTGTTATCGTTGCGAATCCCCGCTTTTAAATTACGCAACTTCTTCTTTATTTGTTAATATTATCGAGCTGAAAGATAAAATGCTGAAATATGCCAAGAAAATAAATTGGGTGCCAGAGCACATTAAAGAGGGGAGATTTGGCAAATGGTTGGAAGGCGCGCGCGATTGGTCAATTTCGCGCCAGCGGTTCTGGGGCTCGGTAATTCCAATTTGGGTTTGTGATAAATGCAAAGAGAAAAAAGTAATCGGTTCAATAAAAGAATTGGAAGAATTAAGCGAAGAAAAAATTACGGATTTGCATAAACACTTTATGGATAAAATTACGTTTCCTTGTGAAAAATGCGCCCATTCGACAGGCTCAGGGCAGGGCGGAATGATGCGAAGGATTCCTGATGTTTTAGATTGTTGGTTTGAATCGGGTTCAATGCCTTATGGACAAATGCATTATCCCTTTGAAAACAAAGAGAAATTCGAGGAAAACTTTCCAGCGCAATTTATTGCCGAGGGCGTGGATCAGACGAGGGCATGGTTTTATTATTTGCACGTTTTAGCGTCTGCGATTAAAGGCAAAGAAGCATTTAAAAATGTGATTGTGAATGGCATGGTTTTGGCTGAAGACGGCAAAAAAATGTCCAAGCATCTGAATAATTATCCTGACCCAATGAATGTTTTTGAAAAACATGGCGCTGATGCAGTGCGTTATTATTTAGCCACTTCTTCGGTAATGAAAGCTGATGATTTGTGTTTTTCGGAAAAGGGAGTTGATGAGGTGGTAAAAAAGATTTTACTGATTTTATTGAATGTTTTGTCGTTTTATAAAATGTTTGAAAGCGAAGCAGAAGCCAGCACAAAAAGCAAGAATGTTTTGGATAAATGGATTCTTTCAAAAATCGAATCTCTGAAAAAAGAAATTACTGAAGGATACAATAATTATGATTTAAATGAAGCCACTCGGCCGCTTGCCGGATTTATTGATGAATTGTCGACCTGGTATTTAAGGCGTTCGCGAGAGAGATTTAAATCTGATAATAAAAAAGAAGCTGTTCAGACCCTGAAATATGTTTTATTGGAATTATCCAAAATAATGGCGCCGGTAATGCCGTTTACAGCAGAGCACATATATAAGGAAATTGGCGGGGACAAAGAGTCGGTTCATCTTGAAGATTGGCCAAAGGTAGATAAAAAATTGATTGACGAAAAGCTTGAAGAAAAAATGGAACAGATTAGAGAAATCTGTAGTATGGCCCTGCAAATACGAGCATCAAAAGGGATAAAAGTACGACAACCACTTTCGGAATTAATTATTCCTGATTTTAAACTAGAAAGTGAACTCTCGAAATTAATTGAAGAAGAAATAAACGTTAAAAAAATTGTTGTAGATTCTAATCGAAATAAAGATATCATAAATATAGGGTTGAGAGCTGAAATTACTCCAGAATTAAAAGAAGAAGGAATGGTTAGGGATTTTGTAAGAAGTGTTCAGGTTTTAAGGAAAAAAGCCAATTTAACGCCGAAAGATAAGATAAGAGTTTATTACGGCTTGTCCTCCGTAGCTTCAGCGAAGGAGGGAAAAGAAATTATAGAAAAATACGCAGAGCAAATCAAAAAGCAAGTCATTGCCGAAGAAATTATATTTTCCGCCAAAAGGGTGTTAACTATTGACAAAGTTTAGTCATTTTGCTATACTATAACCAGTACCCTAAAATACAAGAAAACAAGAATTTTTTATTTATATATTCCGCAGGTGGGGAAAACCCCTTAAATTACAAAGCCAAACGGAAAAAGGAGAAAGACGATGACGACACAATCGATCACGTCGGGTCAACAGAAACAGGTTAAGCGGTTCGCGGAAGATGCTGTGGATCGCGCAATTGCCGAGGGTCTCCTCGACAAGGACGGTATTCAGAAACTCATCGAGAACGGCGACGAATTCCAAGCCGACATTACCGTTTCCATCAAGAAGCACTCGCTGAGCAACCAGTTCGCCGACGAGGAAGTAAAGTCCAGCTACGGATACCTGTCGGGCTACAAGCCGAAAGGAATCACGGAGCAGACCAACATCCTGCGGCAACTCTTCCCAGGCGCCGGATTCGCCGATGAGAAGTTGGCACAGCAGCCGCTTCCGCCGAATGCCGAAGGATGGTTCGCCATCCCGCGTTGGCAGTCGGTCGCCAAGACCTACAACGAAGCAGTACAGAAGGTGCTCGATCTGATCAAGAAGCAGCGCGACGGCAACTTCTACAACCACCGCGAAGGCAGGATCGGAGAGCAGTATCTCCGGCAGCATGAGCGCACGGCCAAGAAGCTCCAGATGTTAGGTAACCAACAAACGGGCTTCGACATTCTGGTCGTTGCCTCGCAGTTCGGTCTTCGTCACCGGGGTCGCTCCGTTCGTCGGGCCCGTGAGGTCTTTACAGGCAATGAGTTCGGACTCGGCGCATTCAAAATCGGGTGCATGATTCTCACGCATCCCGAACGTCTCCAGCACTACGACGATCCTTGGATCGACTGCGCTGGTGACGAATACGCGCCTGCTGCTGATGGCGATTTCAGCCGCGCGCCGTGTTTCAGCTTTAGCGGTGGCGAGGTCAGGTTCGGCACGGATTGGGTGGGCAGCGCTAGTGCCCACTATGGTTCGGCGTCTGGTTTTCTCCAGCAGTAACTCTGGAATTCTTGAATTCTTGGCGGGATGTCTCAATGGAGGCATCCCGCATTTTAATTTATAAAAATAAATATTGTTTTAAAAATAAGAATTTGATAAACTATAAATAGCCAGAATCTTGGTGGTCACGACTTCCAAGAGTGTGCTATAATGAGATACTGCTTGTTTTTGTCTGGCGTGGGTCTCTAATATTATTAGGGTGCCGTCGAATAAAATGCAGGATTGAGAGAATTTTGGTATATAAAGCCAATCTCGATTTCCAGTGAAACAGACGGACAAAAACAATAAACCTGATGCTGATGGCGATTTCAGCCGCGCGCCGTATTTCAACTTTAACGATGGCAAGGTCAAGTTCAACACGAATTGGGTGAGCAACACTAATGCCAACTATGGTTCGGCGTCTGGTTTTCTCCAGAAGTCTCTCCGCGCGAAAAAGAGCATCATTATTAGATGCTCTTTCGTTTAGTTTATTTTATTGATTTAATCCAACCGCCTAGCATTTTTCCGATTTCTTGCAGTTTTTTCTCTAAAGCAATATATTTTTTAATATCTAATGACTTAACCTCTTTCGCTAATCGAATAAGTGTTTTTTAAATAAAAATTCTGTTATCAATTTTATTCAATAATGGCAATTTTTTGTCCTTATGTGAGTAAGCACTTTTCAATGTAGTTATCAGTAATTCTATAATTAGATTTTCGATTTTTTCTCCTAATGTATATTTCTCAGATCTTGGAAATGACTTTAAGTATTCGTGGAATAATTTATAGAACTCAATAATTTTATGAACGATAGAAACTTCGTTTTCAACCCGTTGGGGGGGGGGGCATTAAAAGACATAATTTTGAAAAAATTAATAATTACGGCGATTTAATAACTTTGGAAAATTTGTTTTCGTCTTGGCGAGAATTCAAAAAAGGAAAATCAAAAAGAAAAGATGTTTTGGAATTTGAATTTAATTTGGAAGACAATATATTCCAATTATACCAAGAATTAAAGAATAAAACCTACAAACATTCCGGATACACTTCATTTCGTATTAATGATCCGAAACCACGTTATATCCACAAAGCCAAAGTCCGAGATAGAATTATTCATCATTTAATCTCAAAACATCTAAACAATATTTACGACAAAATATTTATTTATGACTCTTATTCCTGCCGAATCAATAAAGGAACACACAAAGCAGTTAATAGGTTAAGAACATTTTCATTAAAACAGAGCCAAAACAATAAATTTAATTTCTATTGTTTAAAGTGCGATATTAAGAAGTTTTTTGACAGCGTTGACCACGATGTCTTAATTAAAATTTTAAAGGAGAGAATAAAGGATAATGATATTTTACGGTTGATTAAAGAAATAATTTTTAGTTTTAATTCAGAAACAAATAAGGGCATTCCTCTCGGCAATCTTACAAGCCAGTATTTTGCCAATATTTATTTAAATAAGTTAGACCAATTTGTAAAACACAAATTAAAAATTAAACATTACCTCCGTTATACAGATGACTTCGTAATTTTAGACAAAAATAAGGATAAGCTACAGAAACTAATAAATCCAATAAACCAATTCTTAAATGATCAATTGAATTTATGCTTCTATCCTGATAAGATTATTATAAGGAAATATAGTCAGGGAATTGATTTTTTAGGATATGTAACTTTACCGTATTATAGAGTTTTACGCACCAAAACCAAGAAAAGAATGTTTGAAAGGATAAATAACAAAAACATTCAATCATATTTAGGAGTTTTGAGTCATTGTAGCGGGCACAAGTTAAAGATTAAATTATTAAAGAATTTTAAGCATGATAAAAACCGAGGCGATTATATTGAAATCAGTTGATTCCAATGAGGTTGACCGGCTTTTGACCATTTATAGCGAAAAATTGGGAAAGATTAATATTTTCGCCAAAGGCGTGAAAAGATTAGAAAGTAAATTAAGATACTCTATTGAAGTTATTACGTATGTGCAGATGATTCTTGTTGAAGGCAAGAATTTTTTAATTTTAAAAGACGCGGTTTTGATTGATCAATTTTTAAATATCAAAAAAGATTTGGAGAAAATAAAAATTGCCAAAAAACTGGCAGATTTAATCAATGAGGCGATTGTCGGAGAAGAAAGGGATGAAGATATCTGGAAATTGGTTTTGGGAACATTTAAGGATTTAAATTGCGCAGACTCTGCCTCCATTAAAACTTTGGCGGACAAGTTTGAAAAAAAGCTAATAAGTCTTTTAGGCTATAATCCTGAAGAGATGAAAGAAATAGAAAATTTGTACTAAAAATGATATAATATAAACATGAATAACGACTTTCAATATAAGCCGATAAATACTCAATATCAGCCGATTCAGACAAAACAACAGCAAGCGGAAAAAGGGGGCGGATTGATGAATTTATTTAACAGGAAAAACCTGCCAAAAACTTCGGCAATTTTGATTATTGTCGGGATTTTGATTATTACCGGAGCGATTATCTGGGGCAGAAGCTCTTTTAGCAAATCCGGAATTGATTTAAGCATAACAGCGCCCGATAATATTTCGTCCGGTGAAGAAACAATTTTGACAGTGGAATATAAAAACAATAATCGCGTTTCTTTGAATGATGTCCATTTAATAATAAATTATCCCAAAGGAAGTTTTTCCCTTGAAGGTAAAGAAGTTTTTCAGGATGATAGGAATTTAGGAACAATCGGCAGAAAAGCCGAAGGAAAAGAGAATTTTAAAATTAGATTTCTTGGCGAAAAAGGTGATATTAAAAACATTACTGCCAAATTAAATTACAGACCGCAAAATATTAATTCCCGATTTGAGAATTCGGTTTCCTTAAAAGCCGAAATTGACACGATTTTAATCGGAATTCATATTGAAGGTTCGGAAAAGGCGGTTGCAGGCCAGCAGGCGAATTATGCTATTGAATATGAAAACAGAACAGAGGAAATTGTTAATAATTTAAAAATAAAATTGGAATATCCGTATGATTTCCAATTCAAAAGCTCCGAACCAGCGCCGAAATCAGAAGACGAAGATGATATTTGGGAAATTGGCTCTTTGAGACCAGGAGAAAAGAAGACAATTAATTTGGTCGGCATTCTGAGTGGGCAGGAAATGGAAAATAAGGTTATAAAAGGATTTATCGGCAGGACAGAAGACGATAATTTTATCCAATACAGCCAATCGGAATTTATTACTCAGATATCTCTTGCGCCGATTGTGCTGGTTTCAAACATAGATGGAATAGAAGAAGATTGTAAGGTTAATCCTGGTCAGCAGTTAAAATACAGAATAAAATTTAAAAACAATACAGACGTTGCTTTAAAAGAATTGATTTTAAAAGTTTATTTAAAAGACGGTGTTTTTGATGTCAGGGAAATCAAATTGGATAATAAAGGATTTTTTGACAGCCGAGAAAATGTGATTACTTGGAGCGGAGCAGATATTCCGCAATTGAATTTACTTGAACCTAGCCAATCCGGAGAAGTGGGTTTTGAAATAGGGATTAAAGAAAGTTTACCAATTTCTAGCTTTAATGACAAAAATTTTAAGGCAAATGTAATTGCTGAAATTCAAACTCTGACTGTGCCGGCGAAATTCGCAGGAACAGAACTGAAATTTGAAAAAGAATTAAGCTGTAAGATTAACAGCCAGCTCGGCTTGCAATCAAAAGTTTATTATTACGAGCCGTCGCAAGGAATTTATAATACCGGTTCAATTCCTCCGAAAGTTAATGCAATGACAACTTATACTGTGCATTGGCAGATAACCAATACTTCTAATGATTTGGATAGTGTCAGAGTTAAGGCAGTTTTACCCCAGGGAATTAGCTGGACTAATTATCAGATTAACAAATTAAACAAAGGCCAGGTTTCTTATAATGAAAGGACAAAAGAAGTTATTTGGGACATTGGCAGGATTTCGGCTGGAGCAGGAATAACGATGCCGATGTATGAATTGATTTTTCAGATAGGTCTTACGCCATCCATAAATCAAGTTGGTCAAACGCCGATTTTAATTAACGAATCTTCAATCGAGGGAAAAGATTTGTTTACGGGTTTAACTTTAACCAAATCCACTTCCCCTATTGATGCTGCTCTGCCCGATGATTCAAGAGTAGGATATAATGAAGGTAGGGTAATAGAATAATATGCCCCGATACTGAATTTTCGACTGCCCCGACCGTGGTCGGGGCACAATCGGGGTGATAATTAATAAAAAACAATTAATCTAAATAATCTAATTTGATATTTCGATAAACTCAGTATAAATATGTCGAAAATCTAGTACGGGGTATGGAGAATTTAATGGAAAAAATTGTAAGTTTATGTAAAAGGCGAGGATTTATTTATCCTGGTTCTGAAATTTATGGTGGACTTCGAGGAACATGGGATTATGGTCCGTTCGGAAATGAGCTGAAATTTAATCTTAAACAGGAATGGTGGAAAACAATGGTGAAAGAGCGTGAAGACGTGGTTGGTGTTAGTGCTTCAATTTTAATGAACCCAAAAGTTTGGGAGGCATCCGGTCATACGCAGAATTTTGTTGACCCGCTGGTTGAGTGTAAAATTTGCCACCAAAGATTTGGAGTTGACGAGAAAGAGCAAATTAAGAATCACGAAGAACAGCATACGAAAAAGAAAGAAAAAACAAGCTGGACAGAACCGAAAAAATTCAATATTCTTGTAGAAACCAAACTCGGCGTAGTTGAAGGCGAAAAAGATATTACTTATTTGCGCGGGGAAATCACCCAGGGCGTCCATGTTAATTTTAAAAATATTTTAAATTCTTCAAGATTGAAAATCCCTTTTGGCGTTGCACAAATCGGCAAAGCATTCAGAAATGAAATTACTCCTGGAAATTTCACTTACCGCTCAATAGAATTTGAACAAATGGAGCTTCAATATTATGTTAGGCCTGATGAAAAAGAATCGATGAAACAGTATGATTTTTGGAAAAAAACGAGGATGGAATGGTATAAAAAACTGGGAATTAAGAAAGACAAATTAAGATTCAGGGAACACGCTAAAGATGAATTGGCGCATTATGCGCGTGCTGCCTGGGATATTGAATATGAAACGCCCTTTGGATGGAAAGAATGCGAAGGAATTCATCATCGCGGGGACTGGGATTTGTCCCGCCATCAGCAGTATTCTGGACAGGACATGTCTTATTTTGACGAAGAAACCAAAGAAAAATTTATTCCCTGGGTTATTGAAACATCAGGAGGAGTGGACAGGGCGACTCTATTCTTTCTAATCGATGCTTATTGTGAAGAAAAAGATTCCTCGACTAAGCTCGGAACAAGCCGCATTGTTTTAAAATTGCATCCTAAATTAGCGCCGTATAAAGCAGCAGTTTTCCCATTATTAAAAAACAAACCTGAATTAGTTAAAAAAGCATGGAAGATTTATCAAGAGTTGAAAAAAAGCTTCGAAATTGCCTGGGATGACCGGGGGAACATCGGCAAAAGATATTTTTCACAAGATGAAATCGGCACGCCGTTCTGCATAACAGTTGATTTTGATACTTTGGAAAAAGATACAGTAACAGTCAGAGACAGAGATAGTATGAAACAAAAAAGAGTGGAAATAAAAGAATTAAAAACCTATTTAGAAGAAAAAATAAATGTCTAGACCATATCAGAAATTTACATTTAAAAACGGACTAAGACTAGTCGCTGTTCCGATGAAAAACACCAAGGCAGTGACTGTTTTAGTTTTGGTCGGAACCGGTTCGAAATACGAAACCAAGGAAATCAACGGTATTTCCCATTTTTTAGAGCATATGTTTTTTAAAGGAACCAAGAAGAGGCCGAATACTTTGGTAATAGCCGAGATGCTTGATAAGGTAGGTGGACAATTCAATGCTTTTACAGACAAAGAAATGACAGGTTATTGGGCGAAAGTGGATATTAAACACATAGAATTGGCTCTTGATTGGGTTTCGGATATATTTTTAAATTCCAAACTCGACCCAAAAGAAATAGAACGCGAGAAAGGAGTAATTATTGAAGAATTGAATATGTATTTGGATAATCCCAGCAGGTACATCGGAGATTTATGGGATAAATTACTTTACAAAAACCAGCCAGCTGGCTGGCTGATTTCTGGAGAAAAGGAAACGATTAAAAAAATGGCCCGGAGAGATTTTACAAATTATTTAAAAAGCCACTATTCATCTCATAATACAGTAATCGCCGTAGCCGGAAACATTAATCATAATATAAAAGATAAAATTAAAGAGTATTTTAAAGCCATAAATATGGTTTCATCTCCGCAAAAGAAGAAGACTATTGAAAAACAAAATAAACCGGAAGTATTAGTTCATTATAAAAAGACCGACCAAACCCATTTATTTTTAGGAGTCAGAGGATATGATATGTTTCACCCTGATAAATATGTTTTAAGTGTATTGGGTGTAATTTTGGGAGGTAATATGAGTTCACGGCTGTGGATTAAAATTCGCGAGAGAGAAGGATTGGCTTATTATGTAAAAACGGGAACCGATAATACTACTGATACTGGTTGTTTGTATACCCGCGTTGGTGCTGATAATAATCGAGTGGATAGGACGATTAAGATAATTCTTGAAAATTATCAATTAATGAAGGACGAAAAAATTGGCAAAGAAGAATTAAAAAAAGCCAAAGATTTTATGAAAGGAAGAACAATTTTAGCAATGGAAGAATCTGATGAACAGGCCGGATTTTATGCCAACCAAGAGCTTATGGAAAATAAAATTTTGACTCTTGATGAGATATTTGCTAAAATAGAAGCAGTAACAGCGGACGATATTCAGAGAGTAGCAAGAGATATTTTTAAGCAGGAAAAATTAAATTTAGCATTAATTGGTCCCTTTAAGGACAAGGCCAAGTTTGAGCGCCTGTTAAAATTATGAGCGACTCAAGAACAATAAACATCTCTACCAATACCATTTTAAAGGTTATATTTATAATCTTGCTTTTGGTATTTGTTTACTTGATTAAAAATGTAATCATTATTTTCCTTTTTGCGTTGATTATTACATCAGCCATTGCTCCAATGGTAAGTTTTTTAGAGAAAATAAAAATACCCCGGGTAATCGGTACATTATTGGTTTATATTGTTGTAGTCGGTATGTTGGCTTTGATAGTTTATCTAATAATTCCAGGCATTGCCCGCGATATTAAGAGTTTTGCTTCGTCTTTGCCGCAATATATCGAAAAAATATCGGATAAATTCGATTCATTAAAAGATATCTCATCGAAATACCAGGGTATAGTTAACAGTGTCCAGAATTCTTTGTCTGAATTAGGGGATTATCTAAAAGGAAAGAGCGCTAATCTGCTTTCAACCGCATTCGGAATTTTTGGCGGAGTGTTTTCTTTTATAATGATTTTAATCATATCTTTTTATATCTCAGTATTAAAAAAAGGCGTCCAGAGAACTCTGACCGCCGTTATCCCGATTCATTATCGCGACCGCATATTAGATTTATGGGAAAGAGCTCAGCAGAAATTCGGCAAGTGGCTACAGGGACAGGTAATTTTAGGAGTGATTATCGGCATTTTAGTTTATATCGGGCTTTCCTTTTTAAATATTAAATTTGCGCTTTTATTGGCTGTTTTGGCCGGTGTTTTAGAAATTTTTCCCTATATCGGGCCGGTTCTGGCAGGCATTCCGGCAGTATTAATAGGTTTTTTGCAGGCGCCGATTATCGGTCTTTGGGTTCTTATCTTATACGTGGTTATTCAACAGCTTGAAAATTATGTAATTACCCCATTGGTTATTGGCAAGGTGGTTGGCTTAAATCCGATAGTTGTAATTATGGCTTTGCTTATTGGCGGGCAATTAGGTGGGATTCTTGGAATGATTCTGGCAGTTCCCTTGGCCGCGGTTTTTGCAGAATTTTTGAAGGATATGATTAAAGAAAGAAAACAACCAGAGCAAAAATAACCACAGCGATTTGCGTAGAAATGCCAAGGAAGGTAAGTTCACCTTCCTTTTTAGTTTTAAAATGAGCAAGGTCATGAAATTTGGCAAATATATCCAGAAAACTATTGCTTATAATTTCTGATAAGATTCCCACGAGATCCGGTAAAATAGAGACAAAAATACCAAGAAGGATAAATGGTAAATAACTAATATCAAACATATTTTTCTGCCAGAGAGCTAAAAATACAATTAGCAAGCCAATCAATCCATCAATGCCAATTTTGATTAAAGTGATTACAAGTTTTTTAAAATTTCTGGTTTCGCGAAAATCCTTTATACCCTTAATAGAATAATCCCAGTGCGGAATTTTGTCTATAATAAAATGGCTCAAAAATCCCAAAATTATAATAAAACCAAGATTTTGTGTCTTGGCCCCGATTACAGCTCCTAAAATAATATGAGGCAGAAGAATCATGTTATAATATAATTATATGGCAAAATTATACATTATTGCAACTCCCATAGGAAATTTGAAGGATATAACCTTGCGCGCATTAGAGGCTTTAAAAGAGGTTAATTTAATTTTATGCGAAGATACAAGAGTGACGAGAAAATTATTGGAACATTACAATATTAAAACTGAAGTCGAAAGCTACCACCAGCACAGCAAAATCAATAAAGTGAATCATATTATTGATTTATTAAAACAAGGCAAAAATCTGGCTTTAGTTTCTGATTCCGGTACTCCGGGCATATCGGACCCGGGGAATAAATTAATTGAAGAAGTTAAGAATTTTGCAGAGATTGTCCCGATTTCCGGCCCAAGTGCCATTACTGCAATTGCCGGCATTTCTGGATTTCCTATGGATAAATTCGTTTTTCTTGGGTTTCCCCCGCATAAAAAGGGCAGGCAGAAATTTTTCAAAGAGCTTGCGGAATATAAATATCCCGTGATAATATACGAATCGCCGCACAGAATTATGAAAACCCTGAACGAATTAAGCCAAATCAATGATTTTGAAATAGTTGTTGGCAGGGAATTAACCAAAAAATTTGAAACGACCTATCGCGGAAAGATTTCAGAAATAATTAATCAAATTGAGCCAAGGGGAGAGTTTGTAATAGTATTATGGAAAAAATCTTAATTACAACGCCAATCTACTACGTAAATGATAAACCGCACATAGGTCATGCTTATACGACCTTGGCTGCGGATGTTTTGGCGCGGTTTTTTCGGGCGCAAAACAAAGATGTATTCTTTCTAACTGGCACAGACGAACATGGGGCAAAGGTTGCCGAAGTTGCTGAAAAACTTGGGAAAAAACCGCAACAGATTTGCGATGAAAACAGCGAGATATTTAAGAAGGTTTGGACAAATTTAGGCATAAAATACGATTATTTTATCCGCACAACCGAAAAACGTCACGAAGAAGCGGTTAAAAAATTCATCGAAAAATTAAAAGATAAAAAAAGTATCTATGAAAAAGAATATCAGGGATTGTATTGTACAGCTTGCGAGAAATTTTTAACCGAAAAAGATTTAATTGACGGACTTTGCCCTGACCACAAGAAAAAACCTGAATCGATTTCAGAAAAAAACTTTTTTTTCAAATTAACCGATTTTTTGGGAGAAATAGAAAAACTGATTAAAAAAGATAAATTGAAAATAGAACCAGAAAGGGCAAAAAATGAAGTTTTGGGATTATTGAAACAAGGATTAGAGGATTTTTCAATTTCTCGGCAAAAAGAAAGAGTGAAATGGGGCATAGATTTGCCGTTTGATGAAAACCAGATTGTTTATGTTTGGGTGGACGCGCTTTTAAATTATTATACCGGCGACGGCACAGACAAATTTAAAGAATATTGGAAAAATGGCAGGGTTATTCATTTATTGGCAAAAGATATTTTGAAATTTCACGCGATTTTTTGGCCAGCAATGCTTTTGGCAGCAGAAGAAAATTTGCCTGATACGGAATTTATCCACGGATTTTTTACTATCAATGGCCAAAAAATGAGCAAAACATTAGGCAATGTCATAGACCCGAACAATTTAGTTGAAAAATTTGGAACTGACGCTGCACGATATATTTTGCTTTCACAATTTCCGCTTACGCAGGATGGCGACGTTAAAGAAGAAAGATTTGTTGAAAAATATAATTCTGATTTAGCAAACGGATTGGGAAATCTAGTGGCGAGAATTCTAACCATGTCAGTAAAAAATGGAATCAACGAGGCAAAAGCCGACAAAGAGATTAAAGAAGCTATTGAAAAAACAAAAGAAGAATACGGGAAAAATATAGAAGAATTTAAGTTTTACGAGGCATTGGAAGGAATTTGGAAATTAATTGGATTTTGTGATAGATATATTGAACAAAACAAGCCATGGGAATTAGCTAAAACTGACAAGAAAAAATTAGAACAAGTTCTTTCTAATCTTTTATATGCTCTTTCCGAGATTGCTAATTTGATTGCGCCGTTTTTGCCGGAAACAAGCGAAAAAATTAAAGAACAAATTAAAGGAAGTTTGACTTCCAAAACCGGAAAATTGGATATTCTTTTTCCGCGAATATAATGCTAATTGATACGCACGCACATCTTAATTTTAAGGATTTTGAAGACGACCGAGAGGAAATCATCGGTCGTTGTTTGGCTAATGATATTTGGATAATTAATGTTGGCGCGGATTTGGAAACATCGCAAAAAGCAATAGAAATCGCGGAAAAACATAAAAAAGGGGTTTATGCAGCCATTGCTATCCATCCGCACAATGCTTGCCCGCCTGATTGTTTTGACATAGTCAAAACTTTTGGCGGGTTGGCGAGGCATCCTCGGGTTGTTGCTATTGGCGAGTGCGGCCTTGATTATGCTTTTTGCGAGAATGATGAAAAAATCCAGAAATTACAGCAAAAAGTTTTTATTCAGCATTTAGAATTGGCAAAAGAATTAGATAAACCAGTAATTATTCATTCCCGCAGATTATTTCCGGAAATTTTGGAAATAATCAAAAAACATCCTGGAGTAAAAGGCGTGTTACATTGTTATATGGGCCGGTGGTCTTTTGCAGAAGAGTATTTAAAACTGGGATTTTATATTAGTTTTACAGGATTGATTACTTATGCGCGGGATTATGATAAAGTGATTAAAAATACTTCGCTGGAGAAGATTTTAATTGAGACCGATTCGCCGTATTTAATCCCTGAACCTTTGCGTAAGAAAGATGAATTAGTCAGAAATACACCTGAAAATGTTGAATATGTAGCTCAAAAAATCGCTGAAATAAAAGGAATCAATTTTGAGCAAGTTGCAGAGCAAACAACAAAAAATGCCAAAGAGTTGTTTAATTTGATATAATATAAATATGGATTACAATCCGCAAAAAATAGAAGATAAGTGGCAGAAATATTGGGGAAAAAACAAGATTGATGTTTGCGATTTAAATGACAAGAAAAAAGCCAAATTTTACAATTTGGTGATGTTTTATTATCCATCAGGCGATAAAATCCATATTGGGCATGGATACAATTATACTGGTGCGGATGTTTTCGGGAGGTACAAAAAAATGATTGGTTTTAATGTTTTACAGCCGATTGGCGCAGATGCATTCGGTTTGCCAGCAGAAAATTATGCTATAAAAACAGGGGTGCATCCAGCTCAAAGCGCCAAACAGAATATTGATTTCGGCAGAAAACAGCTTAAATCATTGGGTATAATGTTTGATTGGGATAAAGAGATAAATACCTCTGACCCAGAATATTATAAATGGACGCAGTGGCTATTTGGAGTTTTATATAAAAATGGGCTGGCTTATCGCGCCGAAGCGCCAGTTAACTGGTGCCCGTCATGCAAAACCGTTTTAGCAAATGAGCAGGTAATTGACGGAAAATGCGAACGCTGTGAAAGTGAAGTTATCCAGAAAGATTTGAAGCAGTGGTTTTTTAAAATTACTGATTATGCAGAGAGATTACTGGAAGACCATAAAAAATTAAATTGGCCGGAAAGAACAATTGTGATGCAGAAAAACTGGATTGGGAAATCAGAAGGCACGAATATAAAATTTAAAATCAATAACAATGAAATCGAAGTCTTTACAACTAGAATTGACACGATTTTCGGAGTTACAGCTTTGGTTTTGGCTCCGGAACACGAATTAGTGCAAAAAATTACCACTTCCGAACATAAAAAAGAAGTTGATAATTATATTTCAGCCAGTAAAAAGAAATCAGAATTAGAAAGAACAGATTTGGAAAAAGAAAAAACAGGAGTTTTTATTGGAGCGTATGCAATTAATCCTTTAAATAATGAAAAAATTCCAGTTTGGATTGGCGATTATGTGATTGCAACTTATGGCGGTGGAGCAGTGATGTTTGTGCCGGCGCATGACGAGAGAGATTATGAATTTGCCAAAAAATATAATATTGAAATCAAGGAAGTTATTGCGGGTGGCGACATTTCAAAGAGAGCTTTTACAGAATATGGGAAATTGATAAATTCTGGAGAATTCAATGGATTAAATTCGGAAGATGCGATTGAGAAAATCACCGAATGGCTTGATAAAAATAAATTAGGCAAGAAAAAAATTAATTACCATTTGCGCGACTGGCTGATTTCAAGACAAAGATATTGGGGTGCGCCAATACCGATTATTTATTGCGATAAATGCGGCGAGGTATTAGATGAAAATCTGGTTAAACTGCCGGATTTAGAAGATTTCAAGCCAACCAGCGAAGGCGAATCGCCATTAGCTCGTTCAAAGGAATTTGTAAATATAAAATGCCCCAAATGTGGGGGCAGTGCGAAAAGGAGCACAGAAACAATGGATACATTTGTTTGTTCTTCTTGGTATTTTCTTCGATATTTAAGTCCGCATTTAAAAGACGAGCCGTTTGATAAGAAATTGGCTGAAAAATGGCTGCCTGTTGACCAATACGTCGGCGGAGCAGAACACGCTTGTATGCATCTGCTTTATGCGCGGTTCATTACCAAGGCGCTTTTTGACCAGAAATTGATAAAATTTGACGAACCATTCACAAAACTTAATCATCAAGGAATGATTCTGGCAGCTGATGGCAGTAAAATGTCAAAATCAAAAGGCAATGTGGTAATTCCTGATGATTATGTCAAAAAATACGGGGCGGATACATTCAGAATGTATGTATTATTTATTGCTGCGTTTGAAGATGGCGGAGCGTGGAACGATAAAAGTATAATAGGAGTATATAAATTTTTAAACAGAGTTTGGGCTTTGTTTTGCGATAAGAGTAAAATCGGAAAAACTACTAGTAAAAATTTAATACAAAAAATAAATTACACAATTAAGAAAGTCGGGGAAGATATTAATAATTTTAAATTCAATACTGCAATTGCTTCAATGATGGAGTTCGTGAATGCGTGGACTATTTTATCCGAAGAAGATGCGGAAAATTTTCTGAAAATTTTAGCGCCGTTCGCACCGCATATTGCAGAAGAATTATATTTAAAAATTAAAAGTCAAAAGTCCATGCCTACCGGCAGGCAGGCAAAAATTAAAAGTATTTTTGAGGAAAAATGGCCGAAATATGACGAGAAACTTATTAAAAAAGACACAATTGATTTAGTGATTCAGGTTAATGGAAAAGTAAGAGACAAAATTGAAGTGAAAAGCGATATTTCAGAAAACGAAGCAAAGAAATTTGCTTTGTCTAACGAAAAAGTAAAATCCTGGCTGAATGACCAAAAGCCGAAAAAAGTGATTTTCGTAAAAGGTAAATTAATCAATATAGTAATATAAAATGTTTTTTCAACTTCTCATCAACGGTCTAATTGCTGGAGCCATTTATGCTTTGGTGGCAAGCGGGTTTTCTTTGATTTACTCAACCTGCAAGTTTGTTCATTTTGCCCATGGCGCAACCATTGCTTTTAGCGCCTATTTTTTATACTTCTTTTTTGTGACTTTGGGCTTGAGTTTTTGGCCAGCAGTAATTCTGGCGATTATTTGCGCTTGTATTTTGGGTTGGTTAATGAATAAAATTGTTTATAAAAAACTCCGCAAAAGAAAAGCCAGCAATGTCATTCTTTTGATTGCCAGTTTCGCGCTTTTGATTTTATTGGAGTCATTGATTTTGATGTTATTCGGCGCCGATGTTAAGACAATTGGTTATATCAAAATCGCCAAGGGCTTGGAATTTTTAGGCGCGATTATTACACCATTACAAATCGTGATTATTGCGGTTTCAATTGTTCTGCTTATCTCGTTGTACTTCTTTATGAAAAAAACAAAAATTGGCAAAGCAATGAGAGCAGTGGCTGATAATAAAGATGTGGCAGAAATTGTTGGTATTTCTTCGGAGAAAATTTACGCTTATTCTTTTATTGTTGGTTCAGCTATTGCCGGAATTGCTGGAATTTTGGTTAGCTTGGAGCAAAATCTCGAGCCGACCATGGGAACTAATTTAATGATTAAAGGATTTACTGGCGCGATTATTGGTGGGATTGGCAGTGTGCCGGGCGCGGTTTTGGGTTCTTTTTTGCTCGGTCTGGTTGAAAACTTTGGTATCTGGTTTTTGCCATCCGGCTACAAAGATGCAATCGCTTTTGTAATTTTATTCATTTTCCTATTATTTAGGCATCAAGGGATTTTAGGGATTAAGAGAAATAATAAATAATAATTAATTAATTAAAATAAACTTGTGAACAAAACAACAAAAATAATAGGAGGAATAGTTATTATAATAATCGTTATTGTATTGGTGGCAGTATTTTATAAATCCGCACCGAAGGGGACGATTAAGATAGGCGCGATTTTGCCATTAACCGTAAAGGCTACAAATTTAGGCGAGGACGCAAAACAAGCAATAAATTTGGCATTGGAGAAATTAAATCAAAACAGCAAAATAAAGATAGAAGTAATATTTGCGGATGAGAAATGTGATGCTAAAGAGGCTGTGTCGGGTTATCGTGAACTTACTCTGAAGGGGGCAAAACTTGTAATAGGAGCTATTTGTTCTCCGAGCACATTGGCCATTGCGCCATTAGCAGAACAGGAAGGGATAGTTTTGATAACTCCTGGAAGTGCTGCTGATGAAATAACCCAGGCAGGCGATTTTATCTTTAGAGATCATGTTACAATGAGCCAAAAAACCGGGAAGCTGGCCGAATTTGCGGTCCAAAAATTTAATTCTATAGCAACAATTTATGATCAATCCAGTTCCGCCTATACATTAGGAGATAAGATAATAACAGATAAATTTATTAACGAGGGGAAGAATGTTTTGAGTAGAGAAGGATTTGGTAATGATACAACAGATTTTAAAACCCAACTTATAAAAATAAAGGCGGGAAAGCCAGAGGCGATTTATATAGGAGGGTTAATGCCTCAAGCAGGGCTCATTATAAAACAGATGAACGAATTAGGAATGTCTTTCCAGATATTGGCAGAGGATGGCTTTGTAACAGATACAAAATTCTCAGAAGCCGTGGGTAATTTATCAGAGGGCATTATCTTTGCTGTAACAGATTTTGGAAGAAATATTGATCCAAGGTTCTGGGATTTATATACAGAAAAATTCGGTAAGAATCCAACCATATTTGCCGCCCAGGCTTATGACTGTATAATGATATTAGCAAAAATTATTAAGGAAAATTGTCATGACGGAAATCCTATATGCGTAAAAGATGCACTATATAATATTCGAGATTATCCAGGAGTAAGTGGTACAACTTCATTTGATCAGAATGGAGATGCGATTAAGCCAATTATTATTAAAACCATCAAAAACGGCCAGTTTGTGCCGTATGAAAATAATTAATTAAACAAGAATTTATGAAAAAAAATTGGATACCGATTATAGTTGTAATAATCATTATCATTGTAATTGCGGTATTTTATAAACCAGCGCCAAAAGGGACGATTAAGATTGGAATTGTTGCTGATTTATCAGGAAAATTGTCGGTTTATGGTAATTATTTAAAAAATGGCTTAAATCTTGCATTGGAGGAAATCAATTCCAACGGCGGTATTAAAGGGAGAAAATTAGAAATTATCTATGAAGATGGTAAAAGCGAAACAAACGAAGCAGTAACAGCGACAACTAAATTAATTAATGTTGATAAAGTTTCAGTAATAATTGGTTTTGCTAGTTCAAATGCTGTTCTGGGCGCTGCTCCAATAGCTGAAAAGGCAAAAGTTATACTTTTTACTCCAATGGCCAGTGGTGCCGATATTACTAATGCCGGTGATTATATTTTTCGAAATAGGGAAAGCGGAACTTTGCATGGAGAAAAAATGGCTGGGTTTGTTATTAATGAACTTGGCATTAAAAAAGCTTTTATTATTGCGGTAAATTCTGAAAATGGATTAAGTTATGAAGCAGGGTTTACCAAAAAATTTGAAGAATTGAAAGGGGAAATTGTTGGAGCTGAACATTATACAAAAGGAGAAACAGATTTTCGTACAATTTTAACCAAAATAAAAAATAGCAATTCTAATGCAATTTATATGGCTGGTTATGTTTCGGAAATGGGAGAAATAGTAAAACAGACAAAAGAGTTTGGAATTAATTTACCGATATTTGCCTCTACCGGAATAGAAGCAAAAGAATTTTTTGATTTAGTAAAACCACCTTTGAGCGATGGAATAATTTATACTTATCCGGCATTTGATCCTAATAATCCTGCAATTGCCGATTATCAGAAACAGTATGAGAAGAATTACGGAGTTAAAAGCGAGGCCTTAGCAGCTAATTCTTATGATGCATTAAAAATTATTGCTTTAGTTTTAAAATCTTGTGGAGAAAATACAATATGTATAAAAGAAGAATTATATAAAATTAAAGATTATCCGGGCGTTGGAGGGTTGACTACGTTTGATCAAAACGGAGACGTAATTAAACCCATAACTTTCAAAACCATCAAAAACGGCCAGTTTGTGCCGTATGAAAATAATTAATTAAACAAGAATTTATGAAAAAAAATTGGATACCGATTATAGTTGTCATAATCATTATCATTGTAATTGCGGTATTCTATAAACCAGCACCGAAAGGGACGATTAAGATTGGAGCGATTTTGCCGTTGACCGGTCAAGTTAGTTTTCTTGGTGAAGGTATGCAGAATGCTATTGAATTAGCTGTGGATGAGATTAATTCCATCGGTGGAGTAAATGGAAGAATGTTAGAGATAATTTATGAAGATAGTAAAACCGAGGGAGATGAAGCAGTTACTGCTGCCAATAAACTCATCAATATTGATAAGGTTCCGATAATGATTGTTGGTATAACCTATGAAGTTTTACCGGTGGCGCCGATTGCCGAACAGTCAAATGTGTTATTATTATCACCTTGTAGCTCAAATCCGGCAGTGACTAATGCCGGAGATTATATTTTTAGAAATATGGCTTCTGATGTTGACCAAGGGAAATACGCCGCTCAGTTTGTTTATAATGAATTAGGATTAAAGAAGGTGGCTATTCTTTATACTCAAACCGATTGGGGTTTAAGTTTAAAAGAGGCATTTAATAAAACCTTAGATCAATTGGGCGGAGATATAGTTATAGAAGAGGGATTTAGCAAAGAGGCAATTGATTTAAGGACTCAATTAGTAAAAATTAAAGACACTGACGCGGAGATTATTTTCTTTTTAGGTGATCCAGCTAATACTAAAGCTGGTTTCAGACAGATGGTGGAATTAGGGATTAACTTACCGGTTATTGGCGGAGCTTTATGGGATAATCCGGGATTGTGGCAAGAATTGGGTAATTTGGTTGAAGGAGCGATGTATGTAAAAGTAACCACTCCTGAATCCGCGAAACTTAATGAGTTTCAGTCAAAATTCCTACAAAAAACTGGTTCTGACAAGGTAATTGTCTGCTCACCACAGGCCTATGACTTGGTTAAGATATTAGCTAATGCCCTCAAAAAAGCAGGGGTAAACAGTATGGCCGTTAAAGATGAGTTATATAAAGTTAGAGATTACGAAGGGGTTTCGGGGGATATAACCTTTGACGAAAATGGAGATTTATTAAATCCAGAAATGGCAACTTTTATAATTAAAGATGGTCATGTTGTGCCGTATGAAGAATAAATAATAAATATGTTTTCTGCTTATTTAATTCATTTGCTAATCTTAATCGGGATTTATGTCATTCTGGCGATTGCGATGCAATTGGCAGTGGGGTTTACCGGATTATTTAATCTTGGCCATATTGCTTTTTACGCAGTTGGTGCGTATGTTTCGGCTTTACTGGCTTTAGCTGGTTGGCCTTTTTGGATTTGTATTATTTTAGCCGGCATTGGAGCAATGCTTTTTGGATTTCTGCTTGCTATTCCAACGAATAAAATTAAAGGTGATTATTTGGCTTTGGCTACTTTGGGATTTTCTTTTGTGATTTACGCTGTTGCTTTGAACTGGACCAGCTTAACTCGTGGGCCATTGGGTTTGCCGGGAATTCCTAAACCGAGTTTGTTCGGATTTGTTTTTTCCGATAATTTAAGTTTTTTAATCTTAACACTGATTATTGCCGCAATTTCTTATTTTATTATTAACCGTATCACTAAATCTCCGTTTGGCAAGGTTTTAGAAGCAATCAGGGACGATGAATTGGCAGCCAGAGTAATAGGCAAAAATTCTTTTAAAATGAAAAGTTATGCTTTGGGAATTTCTGCGTTTTTTGCTGGCATTGCTGGTTCTTTATATGCCCATTACATTACTTTTATTGATCCGTCGTCCTTTACATTAATGCAGTTGATTCCGGTTGTGGCGATTGTGATTATCGGTGGATTAGCATCTTTAAAAGGAACGATTATCGCCACAATAATTTTGACTTTATTGCCCGAACCATTAAGATTTATTGGATTTCCCTCATCAATTATCGGTCCAGCCAGACAAATTCTTTATGCTCTATTCTTGCTTTTAATTTTAATCTATAAACCTAGAGGATTTTATGGAAAGTTTGATTTAGAATAATATGCTAGAAGTTAAAAATCTAAAAAAACATTTCGGCGGGGTAAAAGCAGTTGATGACTGCGATTTTGAAGTTCAAGAAAAAACCATTACTGCTTTGATTGGGCCCAATGGTTCGGGGAAGACAACGGTTTTTAATCTGATTTCCGGTATTTTGAAGCCAGAAAAAGGAAAGATAATTTTTTCGGCCCAGGGCCGATCCGCCTCGGGCGGAGACAATATAGATATTACTAATCTGAACCCAGAAAAAATTGCTCGTTTGGGCATTTCCCGTCTTTTTCAGCAAAGCAGATTGTTCGGAAATTTAACTGTTATGGAAAACCTTTTGATAGTTTTAGACAATGAAGATGAAAAATTCTGGAAAAATTTGCTTGCGGGAATATGGAACAAATCCTCCTTCGCTAAAGCTACGGAGGACAAGGAAAAGAAAGCAAAAGCAATGCTGGAAATGGTTGATATGGAGAAGTTTTCCAATAAATTGTCCAGAGATTTAAGCTTCGGCCAGAAAAGATTAGTTGAATTAGCAAGAACTATTTTAAATTCCCATAAATTATTGATGCTGGACGAACCAGTGGGTGGAGTAAATCCTAAGCTGCGCCAAGAAATCGCCAAAATATTGCTAAAATTAAGAGAAGACGGTGAGACAATTTTACTGATTGAGCACGATATGAATTTTACTTTAAATATTGCTGATAAAGTTATTGTGATGGACGAGGGTAAAGTCATTGCTGAGGGAAATCCAGCCCAAATAAAAACTAACTTAAAAGTATTGGAGGCATATTTAGGAGAATAATTATTTGATTTTTTTTGAAAGTACTGTAATATAAATAAAAGATTAATAATTAATAAAAATCCATGAACAAAAAAACAAAAATAATTTTAGGTATAGTAGTTTTAGTAGTAGTTATTATATTGATAGCTGTATTTTATAAACCAATAGAAAAAGGGACGATTAAGATTGGTGGATTATTTCATTTAACCGGCGCAGGAGCTTTTTGGGGCACAGGAGAAATGAACGGTGCATTAATGGCTGTAAACGAAGAAAATTCTAAAAACGAGCTTAATGGAAGAAAAATTGAATTAGTAATAGAAGACGGCGGAACAGATTTTCCCAAAACAACTAATGCAATTCAAAAACTTATAAATATTGATGGGGTGAAAATTATTATTGGTCCTACATGGTTTGGTCAACTTGCTAGTCCGTTGGCGAAACAATTTAATGTTTTAATGATTTCTCCGTCTGCGGGGGTTGTATCTGAACCGAACCCATATTTTTTTGATGTTTGGCCTACAGAAAAACACGAGGTTGAACCAATAGTGAGTCTCATGCAAAAGAAGGGGATTAAAAATGTTGCTTTAATATATAGTTTGAATGATTTTTCTCAGTTAGTAAGAGATAATTTTGTTGAACAAGTAAAACTAAAAGATATTAATATAGTTAAAGAATTTCCAGTTAATCCGGACGAGAAAGATTTTAAAACAATTATATTGCAAATTAAAAAACTAAAAATAGATGCGATTTATGGTACATTCGCGTTTTATCCTAGCCAGGGCGCGTTTTCTAAACAGGCAAAAGAGCTAGACTTAAATTTAACATTATATTCTAGTTCCGGAACAGAAATTCCAGACCTTGTGCAGGCGTATCCCGAAGTAGAAGGTACTATTTATGGATATATAAGTATTGGCCTCAAAGAAATCAAATTTGCCGAAGATTATATGAAAATGTTTAACTCTATTCCATCGCCTTCATCTGCATATGCTTATGATTCTGCTCAACTTATTATTAAGGCATTAAAGGCGGGTAAACAGACCCCAGAAGAAATATCAGACTATTTAAGAAGTATAAAGGACTTTCCGGGGATTTCTAATACTATTTCTTTTGATGACAACGGAAGGATTATTGCCAAAGAATTTATCATTAAAACTGTCAAAAACGGTCAGTTTGTGCCGTATGAAAGTAATTAATTAAATATAGAACTTATGAAAAAAATTTGGATTCCGATTATAGTTGTCATAATAATTATCATCGCAGTCGCTGTATTTTATAAACCCGCATCAAAAGGGACGATAAAGATTGGATTTATTGGTCCACTGACTGGGAAAGCTGCTGCTTTGGGTGAGAGAGCAAAAAATGGTTTTTTGTTGGCATCAGAAGAACTTAAGGGGAAAGGTATTAATTTAGAAGTGATTATTGAAGATGATGTTTGTTTGGGAGAAAATGCTGTAAGTGCTTATAGAAAAATTGTAGATATAAATGGTGCAAAAATAATTGTTGGCCCGGTATGCTCAACCGGTGCTTTGGCAGTTGCACCGTTAGCAGAGCAAGAGAAATCAATTATTATATCAACGGGATCCGCGGCCCCTTCGTTAAGTTATGCCGGAGATTATGTTTTTAGAAATCATCCAGATGTAAAACAAGAATTAACTGTGCTTTTTAGTTATTTAAAAGAAAATTATGATTATAAAAACGTAGCCATGGTATTTATGAAAGATAATGACTTCTCTGTTGAGGGTGAAAAATTTTTTAGAGAAACCCTATCTTCAAATTTAGGCATGTCCGAAATTATTGCCGAAGGAGTGCTTTCTGAATCGGATTACAGGACTGTTATAGAAAAATTAAAAAAGCAAGAAAATAAAATTGATGTTATAATGGTCGATTTACTAATAGACAGTGATTTAAATTTTTTGAAACAGGCCAAGGAGTTGGGTTTAACGAAACCGATAGTGGCAAATAAAGTAGTTAATAATCCTGATTTTTTAAATAATGCAGGAGAACTTAGTGAGGGAATTATTTTTACTGAAGTAGATTTTGACCCCTCAATTAATCAGGGATTTTGGGATAGATATAAGATAAAATATGGAGAGGACCCAAATGTTTTTGCTGCCCAGAGCTATGAAAGTTTAATGTTGTTATTTGATATTATAGAAAATAAATGCAAATCTATAAAAATAGATTGCGTAAAAGATGAATTATATAAGGTAAAAAACTGGCAGGGTGTTACGGGACTATTAAGCGTTGATAAAAATGGAGATTTTATAAAAAATATAGCTGTCAAAATAATAAAAGGTGGAAAAGTTATAAAGTTAAAATAATAAAAAATTATGACAAAAAATACAAAGATCATATTAGGTGTAGTGGTTTTAGTGATAGTTATTTTAATTATCGTGTTCTATGAGCCCACAGAAAAGGGGGCGATAAAGATAGGATTTATTGGACCGTTAACTGGGGATGTTGCGTCTTATGGTCAATCAGAAAAAAATGCAGTTAAATTAGCCATCAGTGAAATAAATTTAAAAGGAGGAATTAATGGCAAGAAAGTAGAGGTCATTTATGAAGATGGGAAATGCAATGGAAAGGAAGCCGCAACAGCGGCTCAAAAATTAATAAATATTGACAAGGTGAAGATAATTCTTGGCGGAGCTTGTAGCGGAGAGACTCTTGGCGCCGCGCCTATTACGCAAGCAGAAAAAGTAATACTATTCTCTTCATTTGCCTCAAGCCCAGATATTACAGAGATAGGAGATTATGTGTTTAGAAATATGGTAAGCGATCTGGATGGTGGTAGAGATGTAGCAAAAATGATAAGAGAAAAAACAGTAGCTTCATTAGTAGAGAATACCGAGTATTCTCAAACCCTTGAAAATGTCTTTGAGCAGGAATTTCAAAAATTGGGAGGCAATGTTCTTGTAAAAGAAACCTATAATCCCAATGAAAAAGATTATCGTACCCAGATTTTAAAAATAAAAGCAAAAAATCCAGAGGCTATATTTATTAACTGTCAATCTGGTATTTCCGGAGGATTAGCAGCAAAACAAATTAGAGAGATGGGGGTAGAAATACCTCTATATAGTGTAATTGTATTTAGTGGAGATGATGCATTAAATGCTGCGGGAGTTGCAGCAAATGGAATTATTTTTTCTGATGCGCCGGGATTAAGTAAAAATAATCTTCAAGCAGTAGAATTTTTAAATAATTATAAACAAAAATATGGAGAGCCAGCTAACGAATATATTATAGGAGCAAGATATGATTCGGTTTATATATTAAAAAATGCCATAAAAAGATGTAGTGAAGATACGGACTGCATAAAGGATTTTTTGTATAATATGCCGGAATATAAGGGGATTATTGGTAATTATCGTTTTGATAAAAACGGAGATGTTATAGGTATACACTATATCGTTAAAAAAGTTGTTGACGGAAAACCGATAGAATTGAGTCAATAAATCGTTTAATGCGGTCAGTTTGTCCCATTAGAAAACTAAAGTTTCTAACGGGATAAATGCCGTATGAGGAATAAATTATGTTAAAAATCCAAAATCTAAAATCTGGATATGACGGAATGGAGGTGTTGCATGATGTTGATTTGGAAGTGAAAACCGGAGAAATTGTGGCCATTATCGGGCCCAATGGTTCGGGAAAGTCAACTCTTTTAAAGAGCATATTTAACTTATGCGAAATTTATTCAGGCAAGATTATTTTTAAGGACAAAGACATTACTAAGCTTCCAACTCATTATTTAATTCACGAAGGCGTTAATTATGTGCCCCAAGGCAGGCAGGTTTTTGCCACTTTAACGATTAAAGAAAATCTGGAAATGGGCGCTTATATTATGGAAGACCATCAATTACTGAACAGAAACATAGAAGATGTTTTTAATAAATTTCCATTTTTAAAAAACAGGCAAGCCGATTATGCTATGAATTTATCCGGAGGTCAGCAACAGATGTTGGCAATTGGCCGTGCGTTGATTCAGGACCCGGAATTGCTTTTACTAGATGAACCGTCATTGGGTTTATCGCCCAAGGCAATGAAAGAGGTTTTTGATAAAATTGTTGAAATAAACAAGGAAGGAATCGCCATAATTATTGTTGAGCAAAATGCCAAGCAAGCAGCAGAAATCGCTAATAGAATTTATGTTTTAGAGGACGGCAAAATTGCTTTAACTGGTGGCAAAGAGATTTTAAACAATGATAGAATAAAAAATATTTATTTTGGAGGATAAAAATCATATGAAAAATATAGCAATACTAATTTCAGGCAACGGCACAAACTTGCAGGCGATTATTGATGAGGCAAAAGCAGGAAATATAAATGCAAACATTGTTGCAGTAATTTCTAATAAATCCGATGCTTTTGGCTTAGAAAGGGCAAAACAAGCTGGAATCCCAACACACTTTATTGACCATAAAGGAATTTTGCGCGAGGAACATGAACAAAAAATAATTGATATATTAGAAAAGAATAATGTTGATTTAGTGGTTTTGGCTGGATATATGCGTGTTCTAACTCCTCTTTTTGTAAATAAATACAAATACAGATTGATTAATATACATCCAGCGCTTTTACCGGCATTTCCGGGAACAGACGGCTATGGCGATACGTTTAATTACGGGTGTAAGGTTGGCGGATGCACAGTGCATTTTGTTGATGAGGGAGTTGATACTGGCCCGATAATTATCCAAAAAATAAATCCAATTAAAGAAAACGACACTTTGGAATCTTTTAAAGAGCGTGGACTTGAAATTGAACATCAGGCGCTTCCCGAAGCAGTTAAATTATTTTGTGAGGATAAGCTAAAAATTGAGGGAAGAAAGGTGAAGATTGAAAAATAAAATTTTAGAGAATAAAAAATAATCCCGATTTATCGGGATTATTTTTTGTGCCCGGGGAGGCCCGCCTGCAACGCCTTGCTTGCAATGGCGGGCAGGGAGTCTTCTAGTGCCGCTGGACGGAGTTGAACCGTCAAGAGCTTGCGCTCACAGCATTTTGAGTGCTGCGTGTTTGCCAATTTCACCACAGCGGCGCTATTTGCTATTTTATAAAATCGCAATCTTTATTACTGCATTTTACCTTATCTTTTTGTGTTTTGACAAGCGGGAAACCGCAATTCGGGCATTTTTCGTAAGTACCTGCCTGCTTTCCGGGTAAGGGTTTGCCCCAAAAAGCAAAATCGCATTTAGGATATTGGTCGCAACCGTAAAATATTCCTTTTCTGCTTCTTTTTATGGTTATCTTTCCTTGCCTACCGGCAGGCAGGCCTGTCTCGCATTTTGGGCATTTAAGATTCAAATCTTTTTGTTCTTCTTTTTTAATGTATTTGCATGTAGGATATTTGGAACAACCCTTAAACGAACCATATCTCCCATGCCGTATAACTAGATTTGCCCCGCACTCCGGGCATTTTTCATCCAATATCTGTGGTTTTTCTTTTATGATTTCCTCGCCATTAATATCCAGTTTTTTGGTATTTTTGCAAGTCGGATAATTGGAGCAAGCCAGGAACTTTCCAAACTTTCCGATTTTGATTATCATCGGTTTTCCGCACTTCTCGCATATTTTATCCGTTTTCTCTTCGGTGATTTCTTTCTTGTTCAATTCTTTTTGTTTTATTTCCAGATTTTGGCTAAAGGGTTTATAAAAAGTTTTTAAAGTTTCTTGCCATTGCTGTTTGCCATCGGCAATTTCATCCAAATCATTTTCCATTTTAGCAGTAAAGTCATAATCAACTATATTGGAAAAATGTTCCATTAGAAGATTATTAACAACAAAAGCAATGTCAGTTGGTTTTAAGCGTTTGTTTTCGGTTCTCATAGCGTATCCGCGTTCAATAACCGTAGAAATAGTGGGCGCATAAGTTGATGGACGGCCAATGCCTTTTTCTTCCAGTGTTTTTACCAAAGTAGCGTCAGAATAACGTGCTGGTGGCTGGGTAAATTTTTGCATTGGATTTAGTTTAATGCAATTTACGTCTTCTCCTTTTTTCATTTCAGGCAGGATTTCTTCTTTGGCAGAAGTAGGATAAAATTTCAAAAATCCGTCGAATTTTATAATCTGCCCGTTTATTTTAAAGGTATATTTGTCGTCTTTGTTGTTAATATCAACTGAGGTAGCATCGATTTTAGCCGAACTCATCTGGCTGGAAATTGCCCTCTGCCATATCAATTGGTAAAGTTTAAAATGGGTTTTATTTGAAGTGTTTTTTAACTGTTCCGGAGTCCTGTTAATTTCAGTGGGCCTGACTGCTTCGTGAGCTTCTTGGGCAGTTTTATTTTTGGTTTTAAAATTCCTAGTTTCCAGATAATTATTGCCCAAATTGGTTTTAATGTAATTCGCCGCTTCGCTGATGAATTTCTGCGATAAATTCAGAGAATCGGTTCTCATGTAGGTAATGAACCCCATTTCATATAATTGCTGGGCAGTTATCATGGTTTGTTTTGCAGAAAATCCCAATTTGCGGTTTGCTTCCTGCTGCAAAGTAGAAGTTGTAAATGGAGGTAGGGGATTGCGCGTGATTTCTTTTTTGACTATATCGGCAATATAATAATCTTTTTTGGACAAAATTTCTAAAAGTGCTTCAGCCTCTTTTCGGGATTTAATTTCTAGTTTATCTATTACTTTATTATCTATTTTTTGCAATTTGGCTGAAAAATTTTCATTTCTTGGAGTTTTAAAATCACCGGAAATTTCCCAGTATTCTTCAATTTTAAAATCCTGAATTTCTTTTTCTCTTTCTACAATTAAACGCACCACGATGGACTGAACTCTGCCTGCAGACAAACCCCTAGCCACTTTTTTCCATAAAAGTGGAGAAAGTTTATAGCCCACCAATCTGTCCAAAATCCTTCTTGCTTGCTGGGCATCAACCAGATTCATATTAATGTTGCGGGGATTCTTCAGGGCTTCTTCAATTGCGGTTTTGGTGATTTCGTGGAAAACAATTCTTTTCGGGTTTTTCAATTTAAGGGCCTGGGTTAAATGCCAGGCAATTGCTTCTCCTTCGCGGTCTTCATCAGTAGCGAGTATTACTTCTTGAGATTTTTTGGCTTTTTCTTTTAGCGCTGCGACGACTTTTTTCGCTTTGGGTATGATTACATAATTCGGCTCAAAATTATTTTCAACATCAATAGCCAGTTCTTTTTGTGGCAAGTCGCGCATATGCCCAAAAGAAGATTCGACTTCGAATCCTTTGCCTAAAAATTGTTTGATTGTTTTCGCCTTGGTCGGCGACTCCACGATAATTAGGTTCATTTTATTATATAATTATTTTTGCCCAAATTTCTTACTACTTCTTTCAACTCCAGAATTGTTAATGTAGAATTGACTGCGGAAGTTGATAATTTGCTGAGTTTTATTATTTCATCAATATGTATCGGCTGGAGAGAAAGTATGGAAAGGATAATTTCTTCCTCTTTATTCTCTGGTTTTATTTTTTTCTTTTCCGTGTTTTCTAATAAATGCGAGAGATTCAGTTCTTCTAAAATATCTTCGACGCGGGTAACTAGTTTTGCCCCCATTTTAATTAATTGGTTCGTACCTTGAGAATTGTTTTCGTAAATATTTCCCGGCACAGCGAATACTTCGCGATTCTGTTCCAATGCAAGAGAGGCCGTAATCAGCGCTCCGCTTTTTTCCGGCGCATCAATTACCACTACGCCCAAACTCAATCCACTGACAATCCTGTTTCTTTGAGGAAAAGTATAGACTGCGCCCATTGTTCCTTCTGGATATTCACTAATTACTGCGCCGTGCTCGGCAATCTTTTCACTTAATTCATAATTGCATGAAGGAGAAAAACTTTTTCTATCCATTCCGCTTCCCAAAACCGCGATTGTCCTGCCGTTATTTTCCAGAGCCGCCTGGTGCGCGAATGTATCAATGCCTTTTGCCAGTCCGGAAACAATTGTAATCCCAAGTTTAGCTAATTTCCCAGCAATGTCAAGACAGGCCTGTTTTCCGTATTGGGAATATCTTCTTGTTCCGACAATCGCCACTGCTACTTTATCCTGATTGATGATTTCTCCTTTAATATAGAGTTCTTTCGGGGGATTGTGGATTTCTTTCAGAACAGCAGGATACTCTTTATTCTCTATAGTTATTTTTTTAATATCCATATCTATACCTATTGACAAACTTAAGGCATTATGCTATGCTTGTATTAGAATAAAAGTTAGATGTTTCGTGTTTCTGGTCCTGCCTGATGAGTGACAAGAACCAATCTACCCTCCTTGATTTGGTTGATAGTCAAAAGCTTTTAGGTTCTTTGGCTTATGCGAGAGAATTTAAAACACTCGCAGGTAGGACTAGGAACAAGAGACCAAGAGAGCGCTGACTTCGTCGAGCGCTTTTTTAATTATTCCTTTTAATTGTTTTTCTTCGTCTTTGGAAAAATTCTTTAAAACAAATTCGGTAGTATCGGTTTCGGATTTCGGATTTCGTGCTTCGGATTTGGGATTAATTCCTATCCGAACTCGAGTAAAATCTTTTGTTTTTAATTCATCAATAATTGATTGCACGCCTTTGTGGCCAGCAGATGAAGAATTTTTGCTTACGCGAATATCACCAAACAATAAATCAATATCATCATGAATAACAATTAGATTTGAGATAGGAATTTTATAATAAGCAAGGCGTTCTTGGACTGCTTTTCCGGAATTATTCATAAAAGTATCAGGCTTCAATAAAATAATGTCCTTGTCCCGAGCGCAGTCGAGGGAGTCAATTACTCTAAACCCGATATTGTGTCGGGTTTTTGTGTATTTTTTCTCTGGATTTCCAAGTCCGACAATTAAAGTTTTCATGGATTATTTATCAATTGATTAATATATTCTCTAATTTCCGAATAATTATTTAAACCCAATTTTGGAATAAGAACCGAAGCAATTTCTCCTCCCAAAGTTGCTGTGCTGGATATGACTAGAGGAGGTGCAATGGTATTAAATTTAATTTCATCTAAATTGGCTTTTTTAATCAGATTCCAAGCGTATTTAATATCTATCAGGCCGATGTTGGTTGAGGAGTTTTGTTCCAGAATTCTCCAAAGTCCCAAAATTTTCGGGAAATTCCAGAAGAAATTCAGAGACAGAATTTTATTTTTTAAAGCGCCTATTACTTGCTGTTGTCTTTTGATTCTGGAAAAATCTCCTTGCGGCTGATTTCTGGTTCTGATGTATTTCAAAGCAGTTTCTCCGTCCAAATGTTGCAATCCCTTTTTAAGCGAGAAAGTTTCATATGAATTATACTGCGCTGGAAATGCAGAGTCATAAATATCTTCTTCAACATCAATATCTATGCCATCTAATTTATCAATTAATTTTTTCACGCCCTCTAGATCCAAAACCAGATAATAATTCGATTCTAAACCAATAATTTCAGAAATTACAGTTTTAATTGTTTCTATTCCGCCTTCCCGATACAAAGCATTAATTTTAGTCTGCCAGTTGGCAGATGGATATTTGACTAACAAATCTCGGGGGATTGAAATACCGACGGGATTTTCCGCCTTTGTAGTGCTGTTGACAATAAGAATCGTGTCGGTTAGTTTCGGCGCAGGATTGCTTTGGCCCGGGATTCCCAAGAACAGAAAATTTACACGGTCTTTGTCTTTTATTTGAAAGGGAAGCAATGAACCAATATTGCCGAGATTAATAGTTGAAGTATTGGCGTTTCTGTTGATGATGATTATCTCTCTTTTTAAAGATATTCCCAATTTAGGCGCTGCTATAATTAAAAATATCAGGATAATAATCAAAGTACCGAATCCGATTAGCTTTTTTGAATTGCTATTATTACTCATTAATTATATTATATCATAATTAGCGGTTGATTTTTATCAGAGAAGCATATATAATAAATTTATGATAGACACAACCCCCAAAAATAAATTCAGGGAGGTAGTGGAGTTTACTTGGGAAATACTGAAAATTGTCATTATTTCGCTGGCAATTATTATCCCCATCCGCTATTTCTTAATTCAGCCGTTTTTTGTTAATGGCGCTTCAATGGAGCCGAATTTCCAAGATGGTGATTATCTGATTGTTGATGAAATCAGTTATCGCTTTGATGCGCCGGAAAGAGGCGACGTGGTAATTTTTCGTTATCCGTTAGACCCGTCGCAATTTTTCATTAAAAGAGTAATCGGACTTCCGGGTGAAAGTATAAAAGTTGAGGACGGAAAAATTTTTATCAATGGAAAAGCTTTAGACGAATCAGAGTATTTAGAGGATATCGATACTGTTGGTAGTGTCGAGATTAAATTAGCCGAGGACGAATATTTCGTACTTGGAGATAATAGGCAGGCGAGTTCAGATTCGAGAAAATGGGGAGAAGTAGATAAAAAATTTATTATTGGCCGGGCATGGTTGAGAGCATGGCCATTCAGCCGGGCAGGTATTTTAAATAATTAATATGCAGAAAAAAAAGAAACGTGGGCGACCAAGTAAGCCCCGAAAACCGAAAATTCCAAAAATAAAAATCCAGGCGCCGAGAGGCACGCATGATATTCTGCCCGAAGAGCAGAAATATTGGGAAAAAATTTATGCAATTGTATCCCAGGTTTTATCAAGCTACGGGTTTAAAAGGATTGATATCCCGGTTTTTGAGGATGCGCGTTTATATTTAAGAGGCACTGGACAGACAACAGATATTGTTCAGAAAGAAATGTATACTTTTAAAAAGGGAGATAACGAACTTTATGCATTAAGACCTGAATTTACTCCGGGTATAGTCAGAGCATATATTGAACATGGGATGAAAAATTTGCCTCAGCCAGTAAAACTCTATACAACCGGCATGCTTTTCCGTCACGACAAGCCACAAGCCGGACGTTTCAGACAATTTCATCAAATTAATTGGGAAATACTCGGCGACGAAAGCGCGGTAAGCGATGTACGAATTATTCAGGTCTTTATCAGTATTTTGAAAAAATTAAATTTGAAGAGATATGCATTATATGTAAACAGCATCGGCTGTTCAATCTGTGTTCCTAAATACAGAAAAACGCTGGTTAATTATTACCGTCAGAATTTAAAAAGTGTTTGCTCGGACTGCCAGAGGAGATATAAAGAAAATCCTTTAAGGATGCTTGATTGTAAAAACGAAAAGTGCCGCAAATTGATTGTTAAAGCGCCGCAAATACTGGACTATCTTTGCGATGACTGCCATAAGCATTTCAAGGAAGTTTTAGAATTTCTTGATGATTTAGAGATTCCGTACCAGCTGAATCCTCAATTAGTGAGAGGGATAGATTATTATACCAGGACTGTTTTTGAATTTTATGAAGAAAACAAGGAATCTTCGCAAGGAGCGTTAATGGGCGGAGGAAGATATGATAATCTGGTTGAAATGTTCAAAGGAAAGCCGACTCCCGGAGTAGGCGCGGCAGCAGGCATAGAAAGATTGATTAATGTTATTAAAAAACAAGATGTAAAGCTTATTGAAAAAGAAAAGCCGAAAGTATTTTTAATCCAATTGGGAGATATGGGAAAGAAAAAATGCCTGAAATTATTCGAAGAATTTCAGGACAAGGGAATAAAAATCGGCGAGGCATTCAGCAAGCCAAGCCTCAAATCACAATTAAAGGTCGCGGATAAAGAAGGCGTAGAATGGGCGTTGATTATGGGCCAGAGAGAAGCGTTGGAAGATATGATTATTATTAAAGATATGAAAACAGGCGCCCAAGAAACAATAAGACTAGATAAAGCAATCAATGAAATTAAAAAAAGATTAGGCAAGTAAAAAATCATGCAAGTTACAAAAAAACCAAGAGAAAATGTTTCTTCTTTAATGAGGCGTTTTAGCCAAAAGGTTCGTGAAAGCGGCATTTTAATGAAAGCGAAAAAATCGCAATTTCGCGAAAAACCCGTGAGCAGGACCATACGAAGGAAAAATGCTTTAGAAAGAGTGGCAAAAAGAAGAGAAAAAGTGCGGCTTAAAAAATTCGGAAAAATATAATAATAAATATTATCCGAATGATGCGAATATTTATCCGAATCAACGAATTATTTGTAGATTCGTATATCAATTCGTAGATTCGAATAATACATTTATATGTTAAAGGAAAAAATAAATCAAGATATCAAACAGGCAATGATTAATAAGGAAGAATTGCTGTTATTGGTATTACGGGGGATTAATGCCGTGATTTATAACAAAGAAATAGAAAAAAGGACAAAATTAAGCAAACAAGAAAAAGATATTAAAAAACTAGAAAAAGAAAGCAAATTAACAGATGAAGAAATAATAGACGTTATTTCCGGCGAGGCAAAAAAAAGAAGAGAGTCAATTGAAGAATTTACAAAAGGGGATAGGCAGGATTTAGTGGATAAAGAAACAAAAGAACTAGAAATTATAAAAAAGTATCTACCAGAACAGATGTCAGAAGATGCAGTAAAGAAAATTGTTAAAAAAGCAATTATAGATACTGGTGCAGCCGGACCAAAGGATATTGGCAAATTAATGTCAGCAGTGATGCCGCAGGTTAAAGGCAAGACAGATGGCACCGTAGTAAATAAAATTGTCGGGGAATTATTAAAATAAGTTGACAATTAATTAATAAAATTAACAATATGAAATTTTCAAAAGGATCAATTGCAATAATAGCCATTATTGGAGCTTTGGTTTTAATTATTATCGCTGGCGGTGTTTGGTATTTTGTTTCGAATAAACCAACAGCGTGTACTGAGGAAGCCAAAGTTTGTCCAGATGGAACAACGGTTAGTAGAATTGGCAAGAATTGTGAATTTGCAGAATGTCCCGTAGTAGCAGATGAATTTAAAGATTGGAAGATGTATACAAATGAAGTTCAGGGATTTGAATTCAAATATCCTGATTCAATGAGTATAGTGAAAAACGAATACAAAAATGATAATGGATTGTATAGAGATTATTCCAATATTGAATTAAGTAATGATGATTATAAAGATTTTAAGCTTGCATTAATTATAAATATTCCCGCAATTGGTTTTGGGGGTTGGGAAAATTATAAACCACAAAGTTCTATTAATATTGACAGCACAATAGGCAATATTAATTATTTATATCAGTATGGATTCGATGGAAATATAATAAATATTAATTGGAGAAACCAAAAACAAAACGATGGATACATGTTAAATGTTAATTTTAAACAAGAAAACCGCACACAAATAGAAGAATTAGTTAATCAAATTCTTTCCACTTTTAAATTTATCCCGTAAAAATTGCTTTGCAATTAACGGGACAAGCTAAATGAAAATTGAAATAAATAAATTATGATCAATGGGTTTACAAAGGGGAGAGTTTATGTATTTATCGATGCGGCGAATACTTTCTATGCGCAGCAAACGTTGGGTTGGAAAATTTCTTATGAAAAGTTAATGAAATATTTTAAAAAAGAATGTGGGGAAGAAACAAAATGTTTTATCTATGCTGCTTATGATGAGAATAGAGAAAGTGAAAGAAAATTCTTGGACATGCTAGACATTAATGGTTATGTTTTGCGAACAAAAGCGATTAAGAAAATAAAAATCGCCAACCATCGTGATAAACATAAAGGTAATCTTGATATGGAGTTAGCATTTGAAATGGTAGACTTAATAGATAAATATGATACGGCAATTTTATTGTCTGGTGATAGTGATTTTTCTGTGCCAATTGATAAAATCAAAAAACAAGGAAGAAGAATTATTGTTATGTCTACACGAGGGCATATTGCCCGTGAATTATTGGAAAGAGCCAAATATATTGATTTACGAAAAATAAAAAACGAAATTTCTCAATAGTTTAATAAAATTTATTGTAAATAAAAAAATCTGGGGCTGTCCGAAGACACCCCAGAGTGCTATCACATTATAAATGGTAGCATATAAAAAAATCGCGTGTCAAGGGTTTGTAAATTATGAAGATAATTATAGATTATATTACAATAGAAGAATTGAAAGAAATGTCAAAAAAGATGTTTGAGAGTTTAGTTAAAATAGTTGTTGATATAGAAAAGGAAATTATAGCTGTTGACGGAGAATTGCACTCTGAAGAACAAGAGTTATTGATTGAAAATGGTTCAAAATATGAAAATTTGTGGGGAGTAAATATTTATCCTGATAACCAAAATGAGGATTGGATTGAATTTGATTCAATGATAAATTTA
>JAHILA010000017.1 GCA_018897295.1 Patescibacteria group bacterium | reverse complement strand
TACGACTTCATGATCTTGATGTTTTGTGTAATACTATGGATATTACCCATTATTTGATTGATCCCGGCAAGCCAGCACAAAACGGCAAGGTCGAACGATCACATCGAACAGATCAAGAACACTTTTACGAACGGAATACGTTTAATAGTTTTGAAGAATTAAAATACAAATTACGATTATGGAATATGTACTACAATGATACAAAACATTGTGGTCTAAACGGTAAAACTCCTAACCAAACTCTCGGATTAAGAGTGCAAAATGTCCGTATCTAAAACATTGTAAACTTCTTTTTCCTTTCCATGAAATGCCGACTGCATTATATAAAATTTGCGGTATAGACCGTTGGGTTTTTGCATTAAGTCGTCGTGTTTTCCGCGCTCAATAATTCTGCCTTTTTCAAACACAAAAATCTTGTTTGCGTGCGAAATTGTGCTTAAACGATGGGCAATAATAAAAGTTGTCCTACCTTTAATTAATCTTGCTAACGCCTCCTGCACCAATCTTTCGGAAACAGAATCAAGCGCTGATGTTGCTTCATCTAAAATCAAAATTTTCGGGTCACGCAATAATGCCCGCGCAATCGCAACTCTTTGTTTCTGCCCAGTAGAAAGTTTTACCCCGCGCTCCCCGACTATTTGCTTGTATTGTTTGGAAAATTTCATTATAAATTCGTGCGCATTCGCTGCTTCCGTTGCTCTGATTATTTCCTTCATTGAAGCATTTGGTTTTCCATAAGCAATATTATTTTTAATCGTATCATTAAATAAAGTGATTTCCTGCGGGACAATAGCAATATTTTTTCTTAAAGAATGTAAATTAATTTTCTGGATATCGTGGCCGTCAAGTAAAATTTTTCCTTTTGTCAAAATAATATATCGGGAAATCAAATCAATCAAAGTTGTTTTTCCAACCCCACTATGTCCAACAAGAGCAATCACCTCCCCCACATTAACTTTGAAATCAATATTCCTAAGGACTGCCCTGCCTTTTTTATAGGCAAAACTTACATTATCAAAGACAACCTCTCCTTTTACGTTTTTTAAATCAATTCCCTGTTCGTATTTTTCCGGCTTGATATTTTTTAATTTTAGAGCTCTTTCAATTACAACTGTTCCTCTTTTTATTGTTCTGTAATTATGGCTCAACTGCGCAATTGGTTGGTGAACCAAACTAATATATCCCACGAACATTATTAATTCTCCAGCAGATATAATTCCTGTGCGCAACAAAAATATGCCCGCGCCGAAAACCAACACAAAACCAACTCCGAAAATTGTCTGCTGCCAAGCGCTCATTTTCAACCATGCGTTATTGAACGTCTGAACTTTGTCTGTTATTACGCCAAAATTTTTGATATTTCTTTTGGACTCTATTTTTTCGGCAATGCTAGATTTTACAACCTGAACATTGTTAACCGCATTATAGATATCGCCGTATCCTTTTTCATAAGCGCGATTCATAGTTTTCTGCATTCTGACCAAGGGTCTTACCTTTAAAAGCGTGGCAATAATATACACAATAATAATAATCAGTAAAATTATTGCTAATTTCCATTCAACATAAGTCAGGATGCCGATTCCAATAATTACTCTTAAAATTCCAGGGATAATTTCGTAAATCAATTGGCCCACGATAGTGTCAAAAAAATCAGCTGCCCTGCTAATTCTCTGCAAAATTTCTCCTATTTTCTTTTCTTTATGAAAACCGACCGGCAACTTTAAAATATGCGAGGACAAATCCAAAATTAAATCATTGCCTGCCTCTGTAAGAATTTTTGTTCCTTTTTTGTCGGAAAAACGGCCAACCCAATCGGAAAACAATGTTAAAATCAGCCATAAACCCAATATCTCGAAAAATATTTTTATCGCGCTTGACGGCCTTGTTGCAATATCAACCAAACGACCATAGATATAGGGGACTATGGCGCTCACGGCTGAACCGAAAATCGTCAAAAACATAATAAAATAGACCTTCTTTTTATATTTTTGAAGGTATTGCCAGATATTTTTAAAATCTTTCGTGATTTGCATAAACAAACTATATCAAATTTTCAGCAAATAGTCAAATTTGTTTGCTTGTTATTCTTATTTTGATTAAAATTAAAATAAGCAAAACAATGAATAAAATCAAAAAAAAATTTCTTGATTTGTTTTTTCCGAAAAAGTGTTTGGGATGCGGGAAATCCGACACATATTTATGTACGGATTGTTTTAAGCAAATCCAAATAATTCTTATTGTAGAACGCCCAAAGGATGCTTATTTGGACAGAATAATTTCTGTAACTAATTATGCCAATTCTTTAATCCGCGAATTGATAAAAAGTTTTAAATATTATTATGTGCAGGAATTATCAGAACCGCTGTCGCAATTGCTTATTCGCGTACTGGAAAATTTCGATACAAGCTTTAAAGTTTTCAACTTTATCATCATCCCTATTCCTTTACACGAACACAGATTGAGATATCGCGGATTTAATCAGGCAGAATTATTGGCAAAACAAATTGCAAATCATTTTAATTTGCCGATTGAAACAAATATTTTAAAAAGAATTGTCCCTACTGGCCCACAGGCGAATATAAAAGATATTAATAAAAGAAAAAATAATATTAAAGATGTTTTTAATATTATCCCGAACTCAGTCGAGGGAAAAAACATCCTACTTATAGATGATGTTTGCACGACCGGAGCGACCTTAATTGAAGCAGCAAGGGTTTTGAAATTAAATGGCGCCAGAGAAATCTGGGCATTGGTGGTTGCGAAAGGATGAAAAAAATGTTAGAATAAATCATCAATTTGGAGACGTGGCTGAGTGGTTGAAAGCGGCACCGTGCTAAGGTGTTAGGGGAGCAATCCCCTCGTGAGTTCGAATCTCACCGTCTCCGTCCTTCGCTCCTTGTTTTGCTTGGTGGGGTCGCATAGTGGACTAGTGCGCCTGTCTTGAAAACAGGTAGGGTTGCAAGACTCTCGTGAGTTCGAATCTCACCCCCACCGAATTAATTTTAATAATTAAAATCATAACTAAAAAATGGAAAACGATAATCAAGAAAATTTATTAAAAGAATTTGAATGGAGGACATTGGAATTCGAAAAAACCGAGAAAAATAAATCCTGGTTTATTTTTCCGGCAATCATTGTTATTATCCTCGGCATTATCGCTTTAATAACTGATAATCTTTTGTTCTTGGTCCTTATTTTACTGGGATTTTTTACTTTCTATGTTTACGCAAAAAAAGAACCAAGAACTATAAAATTCAAAATTGATGAAAGAGGAATTGAAGTTGATGATAGATTGCATACTTTTGATTCTATCCGCTCTTTCTGGATTTTTTACAATCCTGCCTCGCCGGCAGGCGGACCGCCAATGGAAAAAGAAATAAGCTTCAGGAGCAGAAAAACTTTTTTCCCATATATTAAAATTCCTTTGGCTGACCAAAATCCCAGTGAAATTAGAAAATACTTATTAAGATTTCTTCCTGAAAAACGCCACAAAGAATCTCTGATTGATATTTGGATGAAAAGAATCGGATTTTAGTCCCTATAGCTCAATGGATACCCGCCGCAAGCCCAAAGGGCAAGCAGGCGGGCCCGTCAAAATGCGAAGCTTTTGTCGGGGAGACGCAAGATTGCTAATAAGTCCCTATAGCTCAATGGATAGAGCGCAGGTTTGCGGAACCTGAGATCGAGGTTCAATTCCTCGTAGGGGCATTGAGTCATACTCGGTTAGTCGCGTCTGACGCGACATTTTTTATTTTAAACTGAATAAGATGAGATACATAGGTAACACTCCTAAATTGCCTAAAGTCGGGTAATTTTGGTAAAATTCAGAGGTGATTAACTATTAAATATCTCATCTTTTATGTTATCTCTTGGTATTAAGCAAATAGCTTACTATTTAAT
>JAHILA010000016.1 GCA_018897295.1 Patescibacteria group bacterium | reverse complement strand
TGTTCCCATGTTCCATTATTGGTGCAGTCAAATTGATATATAATATTACCTGTGGCTGTGCCTGAAACATCGGCATCTAAATCTACGTCATATAAAGGAGCTGTGCCTGAACTAGGATAAGCTGTTAGATTGACAGAGAGAGTGGGAGGAACAGGTACAACAAAAGAATCCCATATTTGATACTCTGCTGTTGGATCATATATGTCGTATGTGTATTTAAGATTGATTTTGTGAGTACCGGGACTTAGAGCGGCAATAGAAACATCAAAATCAAAATCATATATAAAGGTTTGATAATTGTCATCATTCCAATTGGACATACAATCAGTAGGAGCAGCTCTTCGTTCTAGCCACCACTGTTTTAAAGTACCCTTGGTAAGCGCTGTCCAGGAACCAGCATCATCAAATCTATATGAAAACCTTTCAACCGGGTCTTCTACTGCTCTTTGGCCGATCCCATTGAAAATAATGCAACCCTGGGAACACATTCCATCTCTTATACCATCTCTTGAAAGTGAATAAACCCTAAGATTGGGAAAAGAAACAGACAATCTGCTATTAATATCTGCTTCATCTATCCGACTGCATTTTTTTGCCTGGACATATTGCGATGAAAGAAGAAAAAAGAAAATAGAGAAAAACAGCAAAAACAACAATATTTTACAAAATTTATTTATAGATAATTTGTTCATACTTATATTATACCAAAAATAAAAAGAAAAGAGGAGTCATGTGTTAATAACTCCTCTCACTGCTTGCTGCCTCAATCGTCTGTGATCGTGCCATTTTTCTTTAACCGGAAAAGAACCATTTTGGAGTTCGGTCCTTTGTAGGGATTGCAAAGAATCGAGTTTTGAACAATGTTTGTCAGTTTCTTTTCAAACCCGGTTTCCTGAACTCTTATGAAAAAGATATCCCCTACAATTATTGTGTCATCAGTGCCATTCCACCTTGCAATGTCTCTCCCATACATAGAATAAATCTGACCATTTTCATTATCCGGAATTAACTGGGGTTCACTCCAGGGGAAATGATAGTCATCTATCCTCTCTTGATCTGGATAACCAAAACCAAAATTCCACTCATCACCCCAGCAACTGATGTCCGCAAAAACCGTAGCACCAACTCCTTTAAATAACTGGTCTGGCGACAAAATAGAACCAGCAGGCCTCTCATACTTGATTTGAATGTGGAAATACTTTCGTTCAACTGGGGGGTCATCAGGCGGTTCAATTGGGCTTTTGTAGCAAGCAGTTACAAAAAAAACAAAGAACAAAACCGCAAAAATCACAAACATTTTTTTAAAGTTTTTCACTTTTTACCTCCTAGCCCTTTGGGCTATAAAAAATGATTTTCTATTTATTTTTAAGGTACGTCATAAAACGCTACCACTTTATTCTCTGTTTATAGCATACTCCTGTTTTATCCTTTTGTCAATAGTTCAGGTTTATTGTCCATACGCATTGGCGGATTTTACAAAAGGACATTACGCTTACTTATTAAACTAAATATATTATTATAATAAAAGTTTTTATTTTAATTTACTTTCAAGATACTTTTTAGCAAAATAATAAGCATTAGCCCCATCCCCACAAGCGGTTATAATCTGCTTAAGTTTGCAGGTTACATCACCAGCAGCAAAAAGTCCAGAACAAGACGTCTGATTAAAATAATTTACCAATAAGTGACCCTCTTTATTCTTCTTTAAATGAATTTTTAAAAAATCTAAATTAGCCTGCCTGCCAATATAAACAAAAATTCCAGTCGTCGCGATATTTATTATCTTGTCTTGTTTGTCTAATTTAACTACCGCTTGTTGCAATTTTTTCTCTCCCCATATTTTTACTAATTTAGCCGATGTAAGAATTCTTATTTTTCTTTGGGCCAACCATTTTTGATATTTATCTTTGGCAGGCAACTCTTTTTGAAGCTCAAGTAAAGTTGGCTTACAACCCAGATCATATAGATAACAAGCTGCCACAGAACCAGAATTTCTACCGCCAACTACAATAATGTTTTTATTAATATATTTTTTACCATCAATAGTACAATCAAAATGAATCTGATCTTTAAATCTATTAATGTTATCTATATATAATTTTTTAGGTTTGGTACCACTGGCTAAAATTACCGTTTCGGCATAAATATTACTCTTGTTGGTTTTAACTACAAATTTATTATTTTTTTTGTTTAAACTTAAAACTTTTTCTTTTAAAGTTCCTCCACCTAACCGCAAATAATGTTTCATAAATTTCCTTTGCAAATCAGATCCTGTCACCTTCTTCTTGGAACCAGTAAAACCATCTACAAAATAATGAGAGTTCACCGATTCTTTCATGAACCAACAATTTTGCTTTTCTTCAATTAATAAAAAATTAGCTTTGTCCTGACAAGCATAAATACCCGCCGCAATACCAGCAGGACCTCCTCCTATTATTAAAAAATCAACCATCCTTTTGGTCATTTATTTTTGTGCAAATATAATAAACGGGTCAGAATGAATATCGATCTGTTTATTTTTTTTAAAAATCTTGATTTTAATTAAATTCAAATCCTTTAAGTTAAAATTGTTAATCAGGTTAGTCATTTCAAAAATATTCTTAATCTCTTGAAAATTATATTTTCTTTTTAAAAAAAGAGTGTGTAAAATAATTTCACGAAAATTTAAATTCTGTAATATTTTGATATAATCCACTATATCTGTTTTTGATTTTTTATAACGGTTTTTAAATCTTTCAGCGATTTCTTTAAATCCTTTATATTTGCCATACTCCTTAAAAATAAAGAATCCGCCGTTTTTTAAAACACGTTTAACCTCAATTAAATCAAATTGTGTGGAAAGTTTATTAGTTACAATATCAAAACTCCCGGATTGGAATGGAAGATTTTTGTTGTCGCCCAATAAATACTTAATTCTTGAATCACTGGTTTTTGATCTAGCCATATTTAACATTTCTGGTACTAAATCAATACCAACAATTTTAAATTTATTTTTAGACAACTGGGTTAAAATCCTGGGCACATAACCCGTACCCGTTCCTAGATCTAAAATTTTAATATGGTTTTTATTTTTACAAGATAATTTATCTATGGCTTTCAAAATATAATCGAAAAATAAACGATTAGTATCGATAACATTTTTTTTGAAAATTGAATTTTTATCAAAATATTTCTCGCGTTTTTCAGCAATTTTTCGATTATAGAATTTAATTTTATAAGCCATGTTTTTTAAATTTCTCCTCCAGAGATATAAAATTTTTAAAATAATTTAAATTTTTTAAATCCACGCAAACTTCTTTGGGTAATTTCGAACTAATACATCGCTCATCGATAAAAATTTTTGTTTTTAAATTCAAATATTGCTGATTATATTTTACAGAGCATAGTTCAATTAAGACACCAGCTGAAAAACCAAGGCAGAAAACATATTCGGATTTACGGGTTAACTGTGTATTTAAATTATGCCAGCCACCACCAATGCCTTTGATTTCGTCACAAAATTTATAATATTCATCTAATGATTTACCGCCCTTAGTTATGTCAGGGACATAGCCGATTATTTTACCTTCTGGTTTTTTTTGTTTATACTTTTTCGCTACAAGCAACGACAAACCAGTATCAGGAACGATTAGAATTTCTTCAAAATTATTAGCAAAAAATTCTGCTGCTTCATCAATATAAGCTAATACATCATTAATTTTACCGAATAATTTAATTTTATTAAATTGACTGGGTCCCAAAATAACGCAATTCATAATATTAAGCTAATTTATCAAATTTAATCAAGGTTCTTTTTATTTCTGAATTATCATTGCCTAAAATAATTTCGCCATGGTATTTCATAATACAAAATTTTTCCTTGCCTAAAATTTTTAATAATTGACGGCCAATGGCAAAAGTCCCATAACGATCATATTTAATTGTATTAAATCTTTTCAAATTAGTGCTATAGGTCATCTTGGGACAATGAAAATGCACAATAATTTTAGATTTTTTGTGTTTTTGAATAATGCTATGTAGAGGGGACTCGGAAGACGGTAATTTATCGCCTACCCATTTAATCAAATTGTCGTTTTCATTAAAACCAACAATTAAAGAAATTTCATTTTGATGTAGGTTAGAAAGTTCCGCACCGCTAGAAGTAATTAAAAACCCTTCAGAGACTCTAATGCTAGTACATCCGGCTGTGGGCAAGTTTAGATTTTTTTGGCTTAAGAATTTCCCGAGATCAGTAAAAATTGAAAAATATTTTTTTCTATAAACTTTTAGCCTATCATTTAAATTAGCGTCTCTAATTTTTCTATCTAGATAATTTATTCTCTTGAAACTGAAATATAAAGTATCTAAAATTTTACCAACATCCATCATGCTAACTTTATTATCAGAGATTTCTGGCCAAATGACACGGCAATTCCATTTTTCTAATTTCTTGATATTTTTTTGAATCAATGGATGATCCCATAAAGATTTATTCATGGCTGGTGCGATAAAAATTGGCACCTTATTGCCTAAACTTGAAGCAATTAGACATAATGGATATGTATTAGCTAGGCCTATCGCAATTGAATTAAAAGTATTAAAAGTACATGGCGCAATTAAAACCGCATCCTCTTTGGGTAATTTAATTTTGTTAGACCAATTAGTTTTAATAACATTCCCCTTAATGTTTTTAATCCTTGTTAAATCAATAAAATCTAAACTGGTTTGAGTGGGAATAGTAAAAACTCTAGCGCCTTCGCTGATCATTTCTTTTATTATTTTCGAAGCTAATTCAGCTTTTTTTGCGCCAGTTATAAAATAATAGATGTTTTTATTTTTTAATCTATTCATAAATAATTTATAAAGAAAGAGCCACTTTAAAAGAATAAAGTGGCTCTAGCCTTTTTGTCTGATGGCCTCATAAACGACTATTGGCACTACGACCGAAAGCGTCATGAAATCGATATCAGAAGACATGGGGATGTTAACCATTTCATCTAATAGCTCAGCTTTCTCTCGTGAAAGACCACTGGATTCTGTGCCAAAGACAAAGGCATAATTGTCCGTGCTTAGATCAAGCTCATAAAATGATTTTTTGGCATGTGGTGATGTACCAATCAATCTGATACCCTGAGCCTTTAGGGTTTGAACACAATCTTCCAGAGTCGGCCAATATTGGATTGCCAGATTCGGTAATCCATGTTCACGGACGCGCTTTGACCAAGAACCGACTTTGCCCAAAACCTTGCGATGATCATGGCGCAAAGAGTTACCCGTGATGTGGATTTCACACTTACCAGTAGCCAAGGCTACTTGTAAAATATTGGCCAAATCATAAGGCGCACGCAAACAATCGAAAATTAATCTGATCATAGATCTCACCTCCTTTTTGTTTAATCTTAAATCCGTTTATGCGGAATATATATATCATACCACAATATTAATACGATATCAAAGAGCATCTTATTTTCTTATTTATATCATACTCCTGTTTTATTCTTTTGTCAAGTACCGGGGTAATGTATACACATATACACTTTTTCTCGATCGTGAAAAAATGTATATATTATTTTTTAACTCATATTTTAACTTATATTAAAATTCATATCACGATTATGAATTAATGCGACCCCGCGCTGGCGGGGTCGACATGTGTCTTTGTAATAAATAATCCGAGCGGTTTATCTTTTTGACCTATTTCTAAAGGAATGGTCATGGTTCTTATTTCTGCTTGAGCAGAATTAAAAACGCCAAAAAAAAGACCAATGAATAATATTGAAAACCCAATTATTTTTTTCATAATAAATTATTAATTTTATTAAAATTGTTAATCTTATCTTTATTATAACAAATATAAAAAACAAAGCAAATAAAAAAGGAGGGTATATTTCACAATACCCTCCTCCATGCTTCTCATGGTTTTCGTGGCTACAGCGACATCATGGTCACTGTCTTAGGAAACGCTGGGGATGTATAACCCAAAAACTGAATAGTCAGTTTTATAGTTACGGTTATTTCCCCTTTAAAATTATATCCCCGGGCTCTCTCTCCCCGCCAGATATTCTCTGTTGCTTCTTCTCCATTAGTTGAACGGAGATCAATTCCAATGGTTTCTACTCGCCCATCTCCCCAATCAATAGTTAAATCTCCGTATTGATAACCGGGGGTCTTGTTAACAAACCTTAGGGTAAGGTTTGATAGATACAATACCGCTCCAGTTCCGTCTGGTTCCCACCGCGCGTCCACGCTCACGACATCAGCAAAGTTTTTCACATCGCTATTGTCATTGGTTTTACACCCCGACGTCAGCAACATCAAAACCACCAGAACCGCCACCGCCACCACAAAAATCACAAACATTTTTTTAAGGTTCTTCTTCATCTTCCACCTCCTATGTTTATATTCTACTCCCAATTTATTGTTTTGTCAAATAAAATCCCCCACGCATCACGGGGGGGGATTTTTATATATTTTATCTTTTTGACCACTGCGGAGCTTTGCGGGCTTTTTTAAGTCCGAATTTCCTGCGTTCTTTCTCTCTTGGGTCTCTCTTTAAAAATCCTAACTTTTTGAGCCGTTTTCTAAAATTAATGTCAAATAAAATCAATGCTCTTGAAATTCCATGCCTGACAGCCCCTGCCTGGCCAGAAATACCCCCACCATTAACTTTCACTGTGCCTCCGAATTTGTTTGTTGATTTCAATTTAGTGAATGGCGATTCAATTATTTGCTGTAAAATAGCAGTCGGGAAATATTCTTTATAATTTTTGCCATTAATCGAAAAATTGCCGGTTTCCATTGATTCTGCTGAATCAACAGTATACAGCCTTACCCGGGCAACTGCTCTTTTCCTTCTGCCAACTGCTTCAAAATACTGAAGCTTCTTTGGACTTTTTATTTTAATCTCGCCCGCCTGCTTACGCTTTGCGTTAGCGGCGGGTTTCTTTGATTTCTCCGGCATATAATTTTAAATTCTTTATAGTTTTACTTCTTAATGTATTTTTTGGAAGCATATCATAAACTGCTTTTTTAAATGGTGCACTCGGGTCTTTTTTTAATAAATCTTTTAATATAATTGTGCTTATCCCGCCTGGATAACCGGAATAGTGATGGTATTTTTTGTTTTCCATCTTGTTTCCCGTATAAACTATTTTTGCAGTATTGAAAACTATCACCTTATTGTTGCTGACTTTATAGGCTGCAAAATTTGTATCATTTTTTCCGCGTAAAAAAACAGCAACTTCGCTTGCCAATCTCCCAAGTACCTTTCCTGACGCATCAATTGTATATGTCTTTGCCATAATTATTTTTTAACTAATTCAACCAAGACCATTTTAGCGGCATCCGCTTTCCTGGAAGCAGTTTTTATAATTCTGATGTATCCGCCTGCTTGATTGACGTATCGCGGGCCAATTTCCTTCATTAATTTATCGACTATTCTTACTGGAAAAGTTTTTAATAAAATTCTCCTGTCGGCAATAGTATTTTTCCTAGCCCTGGTTATTGCTTTTTCCAAAAACGGCCTCATTTTTTTTGCCTTGCCCTCGGTGGTAAATATTTTTTCTTTTAAAATCAACGCAGAGGCTAAAGAACGCAGAATTGCTTTGCGCTGATGAAAAGACCTGCCCAATTTTTGTTTCTTTTTTCGATGTCGCATATATTTCCCCGCCAACAGCTTTACAGTTAGGCGGGCCCGCCTGCTTGCTTTGCTTGCGGCGGGTTATTTTTTCTTAGATTTCTTAACTTTTTTAGCTTTTTTTTCACCCTTCGGGTGACCAGCCGAAGGCTGGCTCTCTTTAATCTTTTTTTCGCTGGCGAAAACTCCGAAATATTCAACCAGAATATCGGCGGCCTTAATAAATGCCTGTTCTGGACTTATACTGCCGTCGGTTTCAATATCAATTTTAATCCTGCTGAAATCTGTTCTTTCTCCGACACGCATATTCTCCACCTCATAATTAACTTTTTTAATTGGAGTGAAAATCACATCTAGGGCGATTGAGCCGATTTCCAGTTTCTCTTTCCTTCTCTGTTCAACCGGCACATAACCGAGGCCTGTTCCGATTTCAATTTCCATTTCTAATTTGGCTTTGGGACTGGTTAAAGTAGCAATATGAATATCTTTATTTATAATTTCCACATCAGAAGTCAATTTAATGTCTTTGGCCCTGACTTCTTTCTGTCCGTTCGCTTTCAACTCAACCTTTATGGGAAAAACTTCTTTTGCAAGAATTTTAAACCTGACTTGTTTTAAATTTAAAATTATTTGAATCACATCTTCCAAAACATTAGGTATAGTGGAAAACTCATGGCTTACCCCTTTTATTTTAACCGAGGTAATGGCAGCTCCTTCAAGAGATGATAAAAGCACCCTGCGGAAAGCATTGCCAATGGTTATGCCATAACCAGGGTAACAATTATCTATTTCAAAAATTGCGTGATTATCGCCCTTTTTAATTATTTTGGCCTTTAGGGGTAATGGGATTTTGTATTCCATATGATATAATCGCTGATCTACGCTGATTTAATGGCTGATTTACGCTGATATCTGCGTTTATCTGCACTATTAATCTGCGTGTATCTGCGCTTTTTTAAATTATTACCTACTATAAAATTCAACAATCATAGCCAAGTCGGCAGGAATTTCAATTTCTGATCTTTCTGGTACATTCAAAACAACTGCCTTGAATTCATTGTTTTCCTTAATTTCCGAAGAAAGCCATGACGGCATTTTGTATTTTTTTAGCTTTGCTTCAAGTTCTTTAAATAATACTTTTTTCGTGCTTGATTTATTTATTTCAATTATATCGCCTTTTCTGACACTAATTGAAGGGATGTTGACTTTTCTTCCGTTTAATAAAATATGGCCGTGGCTTACAATTTGGCGGGCCTTAGTTCTGGAGCCGGTAATACCTAATCTAAAAATAATATTATCTAGCCTTGTTTCCAGTTTATCCACTAAAACATCAGTTACCACTCCTTTTGACTTTAGGGCTTCTGTAAAATATCTCCTTAACTGTTTTTCATTAATTCCATAAATTCTTTTGACCTTCTGCTTTTCAGCCAACTGAGAACCGTATTCGGAAAGCGTTGACCTGCGTTTTTTCGCTCTTAGGCCAGGGGCATAAGGTTTTTTAATCATGGCGCATTTGGCCGTAAAGCAACGCTCCTCTTTTAAAAAGAGTTTTTGCCCTGCTCTCCTACATTTTTTACATGCTGGTTCTCTTATCATATAATTAATCGCGTTAGACACGACGCGGCTTCCGTGGCCTGCAGCCATTGTGCGGAATCGGTGTAATATCTTTTAATGACACAATATCAAGCCCATTAGCAGCTATTGCCCGAATGGCCCCCTCGCGTCCGGAACCGACTCCTTTAACAAAAATATTAACTTCTTTTACTTCGCTTTTATTAACTTTATTCATTAAAGATTCAACCACTCTTGAAGCTGCAAATGGCGTAGCCTTTTTGGGGCCTTTAAAACCAACAGCTCCAGCGCTTTCAGAAGCAACAACTTCGCCATTTAGATCAGTTATAGTTATAATCGTATTGTTATATGTTGCCTGAATATAAATATTTGCCTGCTCTAATCTGCGGGTTTTTACTTCTTTTCTACCTTTCATTTTCGCATCAGTGATTTCTTTTTCTTTCAGAGCTTCTTCTGTTGTTTCTTTAAAAACTTTTTTCTTTCCCATGAAATTTATTATTCGAATTTACAAATTAATATCCGAATCTACGAATTATTCGTTGATTCGAATACAAGATTCGAATCATTCGGATAATATAGTTTATGTTTTTTCAGATGATTTCTTTCGGCCGCTGCCCATTGTTTTTCTGGCATTACCCCTGACTGTTCGGCTATTGGTTTTTGTGTTTTGGCCTCTGACCGGCAACTTTTTAATATGGCGGATTCCATGATAGCAGCCGATTTCTTTCAATCTTTTAATATTCATCATTTTGTCCCTTCTTAAATCTCCTTCGATTTTATATTTTCCGCCCTCGATTATTGTTCTTAATTTAGCAATTTGGTCTTCGGTTAAATTTTTTGTCCTGATATCAGAATCGATTTTGGTTTGTTCTAAGATTTCCTTACTCAAAGACGAGCCTATTCCGTAAATATAGGTCAAAGCGATTTCTATTCTTTTGTTGTCTGGGATATTAATCCCGGCGATTCTAATCATGCTTAAAATTATCCCTGCCTTTGTTTGTGCTTAGGATTGCTACAGATAACATAAATTCGACTTTTACGTCGAACTATTTTGCATTTATTGCAAATCTTTTTTACCGAAGTTCGAACTTTCATAATATTTTTATTTCTCGCGATAAACGATTCTGCCTCTTTTATTATCGTAGGGACTCATTTCCACAGTAACCCTATCTCCGGCCAATATCTTAATATGATTCATTCTCATTTTGCCAGAAATATGAGCCAGAATTTCCGTCCCTTCGTCCAATTTAACCTTAAAACTCACGTTGGGTAGGCCCTCAACGATTATTCCCTCTTTTCTTATTGCCTGATTTTTCATTTACTTAAAGTATACTAAGTGTATACGGAATATATTTATTAGTCAATGCTTTTTAATTAATTTATTTTGGTAATTACCTTTATTTTGTCCTTATTCTGAGGAATGGTTTTAACCCAGAAAGGCCAAAATATAACCTTGGCTGTTTCGATTTCCGGAAGCGAAGAAAGATACTTCCTAACATCTTCCTCGGATTTGCCGGCTAAATCATTTTTAATCTTTTGCTCGTCAAGACTCACAATTGATTCAGCTTCAACCTTACAAGAAAGATCAACTTTGCCCTGGGCTAAATTGAGTTTTGAAACGCCATAATCAATTTTAATTGTGGAAAACAGCAGGATCCTATTCTGTGGAATTTTATCGCTGACATTTTTTTCTATTAAGTATATGGCGTCTTGTTCTTTAAACGCCAAACCGGAAACTTTTACTTTTACTGTAACAATAAATTTTTCTCCGGGCTGGTTTGCTTTTAGATTTGAAGAAGATTCTACAACCTCTGTGGCCCGACTACCTTCAAGCATTTTTAGACCTGTTGAAATTTTTGCCTGGAAATCTTTTAAAGCCGCTTCTTTTAATTCCAGAGTTACGATATCTGTCGCCCCTTTTATATCATCTGCTGTGGCGACTTTCATTTTTCCTTTTGCTCCTCCGGTCATCGGCTCAGTTGATTTGCCATAAAAAGCAGCATATTTAGGACTTCCTTCAAATCCTGGAATAGTAAAATCAGATGGCCCAATATTGTATACTTCTCCGGCCTCATCTGCCTCTACATCCACTTCTTTGTTGCTGGCAATAATTTTGCCTTCATCTATTGTCGCTCCTGGAATCGTTACCGTATTGGTCAGTCTAAAAATCTTGTTGTCTTTTGAACGAAATCTGGTTGTTTTTACCAATGTCTGCGGGCTTGAACTAAATTGGTTGTAGATGGTTATTTTCCCTCTTGCTTTTTCTAAAACATCTCTTTCTCCGGTACTGGGAAATTCTCTGCTTTCCATTTTTTCTGTCTCAAAAAGTTGGGCTGGAATTATTGCTTCCTCGGCTTTTATCGAATCAACACTTTTATCAGCTGTAATCTCATCTTCAAGCTGCACTTTTTCTCTTTTAGGATTAATAACAATCTGGGCCCGCGGAAGAACAAAGAAAACAACCCAGGCTAAGGCCAATAAACAAAGGACGACCAATAATATTTTAAGCGTGGTCGGAGTAAAGAATTCAAATTTAAAGCGCTTTATTTTCTTCGGCTTTTCTGGCCGTTCCGGCAATGGCTCGGAAAAAATCGATTCTGATCTTGGTTCAAGTTCTAGTTCTGGTTCTGGTTGAATTTCATCTATTGTTTCTTCTTCTATTTTTTCTTCCTTTTTGGAAATCATTATATCGGACATTATTCTTAAATCAACTATTCTTCCTGCTCTTCCCGGCCTTCTTGTTGATTCCTGTTTTTCTGTTAATTTTATACCCACCTGCTTTGCAAGTTTTTTGATAAATTCGTCGGAAGTTGCTATATAGATATTTTTGCCCAAAAATCCAGATTCTTCTTTTAAAATTCTTAAATTAATAATACTGCGCAGAGCAGTTGTCCCTAAAGGAACGACTAAAATAATATTAGTGTCTTGACCTAATTTTATTTTATCTATTATTGAAAAAAATTCATCATTTTTTCCTAAAAGGAGATTTTGCATATTTACTGGTTTTGAATTAATTTTATCACTCTTTTAAAAATGGGCAAAAATATATTTTCTCCGCCTGGCCAATCCTCATAAACTCTTTTCAAAGCCGAACAGGAATCCTTTTCCAATTTTAAAATCTTAAATTTCTTTTCTTTTTTTAAATTGCTTTCTATAAGAGGAAATTTTGAGCCTTGACCACAGAGAAAAATTTTAGAAGGCAGGGATTTATATTTTTTATAAAAATCCTCCAAAACGAACTTCACCCCTTTCTGCCACGAAGAAATATTCGGTGCAAACAACTTATCCATCTTTCTTTTAACTTCCTGACTTACTTCTTTATTGCTGTATTTATTTTTCACAGCTTCTGCTTCTGATGGCTTCATTCCCAAAAAGTCAGCTAAAACTCGGGTAAGCGCTTGTCCCCCTAAGTGAAAACTCTTTGTTTCTATTACTTCTCCACCATTTTCTATCAAAGTAATTTCGGTGATTTTTCCTCCGATATCAATAATCAGCGCATCTCCTTTTTGTGATTTTTCTAAATCAAGATGTGAAAACAAAGCATAAGGAATCGGGATAAAGCCGACTGACTTTAATTTTAGTGTTCCAATTAATTTTTCTAAATCCTCTAAGTTTTTGGAGGCAATATATGTATTGTAAACACTCAAACAAATTTGCTGGCCATGCGCTCCAATCGGGTCAATAACTGAACGATTGTCAATTTTAATATCAACTACAAATGCATCTATTAACCTGGCATCCGTATCTTTGAACTCTGTTTCCAGAACGAATTCCTTTCTTATGGTATCCAGCGCCTTCCATTCAATTTTCTGAATTAAATATTTTAATTCCGCCATATCGAATTTCTGATTTGGATTTTCTCGTTTATAGCAGAGCGTAATTGTCCTGCCCTTTAAAATATCGCTTCCGATCCCCCAAAAAACTCCTTCAGGTTTAATGCCTGATTTTTTCTTTAAAATTTTAATTACTTTCTGGCAAGCTAAAAAAATGTCTTCAGAATTAGATTTTTCAACTGATGTTCTGGTTTCAGAAATCAACCCTTTTACAAATTGCGTCCCAATATCTAAAACAATAATGTTTTTCATCAATTATTATTATAACAGAAAATATTTTATTTTAAAACAGCCTTGATGCGTCGCACTCCTGCTGAAGACGCTTCTTCCTTTAAAATTTTAAAATGCCCGAGTTGATTAGTATTGGTTACATGCGGACCAGCACAGATTTCGCAAGAAAAATCCCCCATGCTATAAACTTTTACTCTATCGCCATATTTTGATTCAAAAACTCCCATAGCGTTTTTCTTTTTGGCATCTTCTAATGACATTTCCTCACAATGAATCGTTAAATCTTTCTTAATTTGTTCATTAACAATGTCTTCAACTTCTTTAAGTTGTTCTGGTGTCATCTTTTTTGAATGGGAAAAATCAAGGCGCAATCTTTCAGCGGTAATATTTGAACCTTTCTGAAAAACATTCTCCCCTAAAATCTTTCTTAAAGCCGCCAATAATAAATGCGCAGCAGTATGAAGTTTTGTTACCTGCTCTGAATTATCCGCCAGTCCCGACTTGAATTTTCCAGCAGTAGCAGTACGGGAAAGTTTTTGATGTTGTTGAAATTTTTTCCAAAAATCATCTTTATTGATTTTTTGACCTTTTTCTTGAGCTAATTCTTCTGTTATTTCAACAGGAAAGCCATAGGTTGTAAATAAAATAAAAGGATCTGTGCCTTTTTCAAATTCTTTTAACCCCTTCTCTAATGTTTTCTTGAATTTTTCTTCTTCTTGAGTCAATTGTTCAATAATAAAATCGCTGTTTTTTTCTAATTCAGACCACTCGTCGCCCATTAAATTAATCACCAATTTCCCGATTTTGTGCGTAAATGATTTATTGATTCCTATTTTTTTACCATATCTTATTGCGCGCCTAATCAATCTCCTTGCAATATAACCCTGTTCAATATTCGACGGTACAATTCCATCTGCAATAATAAAAACCGACGCGCGTAAATGGTCAGCGATAATTCTTTCAGCCTTGTCCTCCGAAGCTTTAGCGTAGGAGGATAATTTTTTGATTGCTTCAATAATTGATTTTAACGGCTCAATATCATAAACGCTTTTCTTGTTATTCAAAATCGCTACTGTTCTCTCAACTCCCATACCCGTATCAACGTTCTTTTGCTTTAATGGTTCGTACTTGCCGTCAGCGGTTTTATTATATTCCATAAACACATCATTCCAGATTTCTACATTATCATAAAACATTTCAGTACATGGACCGCAGGGGCCGGTTTTCCCAGCAGGACCCCAAAAATTATCTTCTCTACCTAAAAATTTAATTTCTTTTATTCCTAATGATTTCCAGATTTCTGCGGACTCCAAATCCCGCGGGATTTGTTCCGAGCATGTCGAGGGATCTCCTCCAAATACTGAAACAGATATTTTTTCCTTATCTAATCCTAAATATTTTTTATCTGTTAAAAAATCAAAGCTCATTTCAATAGCTTCCTTTTTCCAATACCCGCCTCGCGTCGACTCGTCTCCGCGAGTCGAGGCGGGACCGCCTAACGACCAATTCCCCAGCATTTCAAAAAACGTTAAATGGGTATCATTACCGACTTTTTCAATGTCGCTGGTTCTGATGCATTTTTGCACATTAACCAGCTTATTCCCTGCTGGATGCTTCTCACCCAATAAATACGGCACTAATGGATGCATTCCCGCGGTTGTAAATAAAACCGTAGGATCGTTTTCCGGAATCAAAGAAGCAGAGGGAATAATTTTATGTCCCCTGCTTTCAAAGAAATCCAAATATTTTTCTTTTAATTCTTTCGCTGTAATCATCCCCGTAGTAGATTTTCGACTATTTAAAAATATTATTGCTGTCCCGCAGCAGTCGAAAATTCACTACGGGGTCATTAATTTAATTATAGATTATAAATAATTTCATAGCAACTATTGACAATAATATAAATGTATAGTAATATCCCCAATAAGGAGGATTTATGAATATTATTAAATGTCTGCAGACACTGACGGAGATGGGACTCCTGGATTGGGTTTCTCTGGAGAAAATGAAGAAATTCAAACTTTTCTTCGGGAACTTCATTATTACTGTTTTTGAGATGAACAAAGAAACGAGACCCCGCTGGGTCCTGGAGATCGAAGATGTCCATGGAGGACTAAAGGAGCTCATCGGGTACCACGACAAAAACAATGGCTACTTAGATGTTTGTCCTCTTTATCACACCATCAGAGCGACTCCAAAAAATGCATACTACTCCCAACCCCTTTCTAGACTCCAAAAGAGGGCACTCGAGGCCCTCGCAAAAGAACTTCTTTGCTGCTAATCACAGTCAAAAAGGCCCTGGCTAAATGCCCAGGGCCTGATTTTTATTTATTTTTGTTTTATTAAAGAATCTTTCCCCCGCCTAAAACTTCACCCTTCCTATAAATTACTGCTGATTGGCCAGAGGTTATTGCACGTTGCGGTTTGTTAAAAATAATTCTATTGTTTTTAATTATCGCATCTGCTAATTTTGCAGTTGAACGGATTTTTATTTTACATTTTCCTGAATACAGCTTCCCTGACAACCAGTTTATATTTTTAACAACCATCTCTTTTTGCAGTAAATCTTTTTGCGATTGTGAAACAATTAAAGTATTGTTTTTAAAGTCTTTTCTGATTACATAATATGGACCAGTGCCGCCAATTTCTATGCCTTTTCTCTGCCCAATTGTATAAAGAAATAGTCCTTTATGCTGACCAATTATTTTACCATCGGTAGTCAAGATATCACCACTCTTCGTCCCGATAGAATCGGGACTACGATGTGGCATGCTGAAGCACATATCCTGGCTTTCTTTTTTATTGATGGGCAACTTGAATTTTTCTGCCAATCCCCTAACCTGTTTTTTGGTATAATCGCCGAGCGGAAATAAAATTTTTTTTAATTGTTTTTGCTTTAAAGTCCAAAGAAAATATGTTTGGTCTTTTTTAATGTCTTTGGCAATAAATAGTTTTCCTTTTTTGATTTTGGCGTAATGGCCGGTTGCGATATAATCGGCTTTTAATTGCGCCATTATTTCAAGTAAAAATTTAAATTTGATGCGTCTATTGCATTCCACGCAAGGATTAGGCGTATTACCTAATTTATATTCCTTAAAAGCATAATCAATCACCCATTTCCTGAATTCCTTGCGCGCATCCAAAATTTTAAAATCGATTTTTAGTTTTTTGGCAACCATTTTCGCATCCTGCGGATTACTATTCTTATGCATTAATATAAAAATACCGATGACATCATATCTTCGGCTTTTTAATACAGCGGCTGCAACCGAACTATCCACTCCACCGCTCATAGCGACAATTACCCTGCCTCGCCGGCAGGCGGGCCTGTTATTTTCCATTTTTTTTGAATATCCAGATAAAAACCAACGGCATTACAAACCACAATATTCGCGCGAGCGAAGTATTAAATATTTTTAAAGTCAAATCGCTGAATTGAGAAATTAAATCTTTTGGGAAAAAAGAAAATACCATCGTCAATATAATTCCGACCAGAAACAATCCATAAAAAAATGTCTGGAAAATCGATTGCGTTCTGCTTTTTGATTTTAAAACTGATTTTGAAAAAATAATGTAAACAATCCCGATTAAAACCAGAAATGAAACAATCATTACCACAAAATTCTCTTCTTTGCCGAAAAAATCAGGAAACATTTTCTTCACAGGAATCACGCTCAATAATGCGGAAGAAATATACGCTCCCAGCAACATCAAAAAAATTCTATTCTTGCCAAGCATCAACCCCAGCAAAAATTCCCCGCCGATTAAAAACAGCACGATAATCAATTCCCATCCCATAATTCCCAATTTTGCACTCGCTAGTTGATTCATTGATTGTAGTATATAACAATTTTACCCTGGGGTAAATAAAAAAAACGGGGCTTATCTCTAAGCCCCGAAACCAACGACTCTTATTCAAGATCAAACACAGAAGCACCGAATTCTTTTTCCCATGGAGTTCCTGTGAAATGATCCGCCCAATAGGGACCGTCCGGGATGCCGAACTCTTTGGCATGCTTTTCGCAAACATGAAAGAGAATACAGTGCATTTTGCTGGCCCAGCTCGGATTGAGAACAGAACTTACGCAACCACATGGTTTTGCCCGTCGTTTAAAGATCCTCTTGAGTAATGATTGCTCCGGTTTTTTGAACTTTTCCAGTTCCTGTTTCATCCATGAAACAAACTTCTTCCAACCTTCAATCTCTTCCGGTTTCATAATTTTTCCTCCTTGTAGTCGTTTTTCTGACTTATAAGATACATTATAGCAAATCAATTTTAATTTGTCAATAGCTATAATCCCTCTGCTTTTAATTTCTCAATCAATTCTTCTTCTTTTTTGGATAATTTTTGCGGGATTTTGATTTTGATACGGATATACTGGTCGCCACGGCCGTAAGAATTCAATCTTGGCATGCCTTTCCCCGACAATTTAAACATTTTTCCGCCTTCTGTACCTGCAGGAATTTTTAATTTCAAATCCCCTTCCAATATTGAAACATCAATTTTATCTCCCAGAACTGCCTGCGAAAACTTTATTTCCGCATCGCAATAAATATCATCTCTTTTTCTTATAAAAATCTTATGCGGCTTTAAATGTATGCGTACATATAAATCTCCTGATATTCCGCCTTTTTTCGCTACCTCGCCTTTTCCTGGAAATTTCATTGTTTGTTCATTATCAACTCCGGATGGCAAATCGATTTTGATTGTCTCGATTTCACTTATTCTTCCCGCGCCCTTGCATTCTTTGCATTCCCTTTCATGAAGTTCACCTTCGCCAAAACATTTTGGGCAGGTCATAACCTGCGAAAACGTCCCGAAAAAAGTCCTTTTTGTCTGCTGAATTTGGCCATTGCCTCCGCATTCCGAACATTTTTTCTTTCCGCTTCCAGGCTCCCCGCCCATTCCCTTACAATGCTTGCAAACAATATATTTTTTTAAATTAATTTCTTTTTCAATGCCTGTAAATGCCTCTTCCAAAGTAATTTCCATATCAACAACAATATCCTTGCCGTGTTCCTTTCTTGTTCTTCTACCTCCTCCGCCTCCGTTAAAGAATTGGCTGAAAATATCAGAAAAACTTCCGCCTCCGAATATATCGCCGAGATCAAACTCGACATTCTGTCCTTGTGACTGATAATTTCTGAAAATATCTTCCCAACTCATTCCTGCGCCACCAAAACCAGCCTGGTCAAAAGTTGACCCAAATTGGTCATATTGCTGGCGCTTTTCATCATTGGATAAAATCGAGTATGCCTCATTAATTTCCTTGAATTTCTTTTCATCTCCGCCTTTGTCCGGATGATGTTGATGAGCAAGCTTTCTAAAAGCTTGCTTTATCTCTTCTTTACTCGTATCTTTATTTACTCCAAGTATTTTGTAATAATCTTTACTCATAAACTAACTGATTCTACTTCTTTTTGAATTTTTTCCGATTTAACAAAATTAAGTTTTATCAAAATTTTAATTGCCAACCAACTTAACATTATTACAATCAGTACATAAAACAAGCTCACTAATTTTAAACTTAAAAATAATCCAACTGCCAGACCCAACGGAATCAAATATCTAAACGGCTCAACAAGATTATTTAATTGTTTGTCAATCAAATTATATACTGTATTTTTGCTTGCATTTATAATGCCAATACCAATCTTATCTTCTAGTGGTTTTAGAGCAGAATCAATAATCTCGTCTGATATTGATATCCTCGCATCTCTTTTACTAATAAGTCCCGGGGAAAAATAATAAACAACCGAAATAAGCAAAATTAGCGCAGTAATCAATATCGGCAATCCCCTTTTCCAAATGCGCCAATAATCTAGATTTACCTGAATCTCTTCTTCTTTTTTAATCTTTCGTGTTGCTGCCATAAATGCTAAAAAAAGCAAAATCAGAACTATAAGGTAATAAAACGGCTCATTGTGAAAGAAAATAAAAAACAAGGCAAAGGTTAGTCCTATTGAACCGAATAAAATTGCCTTGTTTTTAATCAGAAGCATTGCCAGACATAAAGCAATGCCGAGTAAAATAAATAAAATCCCTCCCCAAATCCAACATCCTATTGTTAAATTACCAACATAAAAAATATGTCGGAGAAAATACCACGCAAACAGCCCCAGTAATACTACAGCCCCGCCGAGTATTATTTCTTTTTTAATTTTATCCATATTTTATTTTTTTATTTCTTTTCTGTCTTTCCTTCTTCTATGTCAGGGCTTTTCTCATCTTTCTTTTGTTTTTCTTGCTGGGCTTTATAGAGTTCAGTCCCAACTTTCTGGATTGCCTGAGACAATTCATCAGACGCCTTTTTGATTGCAGAAATATCATCGCTGTCTTTCACCTTTTTCAGCGCTTCAATTTTTTCCTCAATTTCTTTTTTATTTTCTTCTTTTATTTTAGCACCAAATTCTTTTATTGTCCTTTCGGTTGTGAAAATTAAAGTATCGGCAGTATTTCTTGTATCAGCAATTTCTTTTTTCTTCTTGTCTTCCTCAGCGTGGATTTCCGCGTCTTTTTTCATTTTTTCAATATCTTCTTTTGACAAGCCCGAAGATGCTTCAATTCTGATTGATTGGATTTTATTTGTGGCTTTATCTTTTGCCGTAACGCTTAAAATCCCATTCGCATCAAGGTCAAAAGTAACCTCAACTTGAGGAATGCCTTTTGGAGCCGGCGGAATACCGTCCAAGATAAATCTGCCTAATGTCTTATTGTCAGCAGCCATTGGCCTTTCTCCTTGTAAAACATTAATTTCAACTGATGGCTGGTTATCCGCAGCAGTAGAAAATACTTGCGTTTTAGCAGCAGGAATAGTTGTATTTTTTTCAACCAATCTCGTCATTACTCCGCCAAGAGTTTCAATTCCTAATGATAAAGGAGTAATGTCCAAAAGCAGAACATCTTTCACATCGCCCTGAAAGATTCCTGCCTGCACAGCAGCGCCCGCTGCGACCACCTCATCAGGATTGATATCCTTATGCGGTTCCTTTCCGAATAATTCTTTTACTTTTTGCTGCATTAAAGGCATCCTAGTCTGGCCCCCGACTAAAACCACTTCATCAATATCGGACATTTTAAATCCTGAATCATCAACAACTTGTTTGGTGATTTTTATTGCTTTATCGATATATTCGCCAACCAAATCTTCCAGTTTTGCGCGAGTAAATTTGATATTTAAGTGTTTTGGACCATCTGAGCCACTAGTAATGAACGGGATATTTACTTCTGTTTCTATTGCGGATGATAATTCATGCTTTGCTTTTTCCGCTGAATCTTTTAGTCGTTGCAAAGCAAGCTGGTCTTTTGACAAATCAACTCCTTCCTGCTTTTTAAACTCGCTAACCAGCCAGTTCATTATAATCTGGTCAAAATCATCGCCTCCCAAATGAGTGTCTCCGCCTGTTGCTTTTACTTCAACCGTGTCTTTGGAAACTTCCAGCACTGAAACATCGAATGTTCCGCCACCGAAGTCAAAAACCACAATTTGCTCGTCTTTCTTTTTATTTAAGCCATAAGCCAATGCAGCTGCAGTTGGTTCATTGATGATTCTTTTTATTTTCAGTCCGGCGATTTCGCCTGCGTCTTTTGTTGCTTTTCTCTGTGAATCGTTAAAATAAGCAGGAACAGTAATTACTGCTTCTTCTATTTTTTCTCCTAAATGGTCTTCGGCATCTTGTTTCATTTTTTGTAGAATCATTGCGGAAATTTCAGCTGGTCCATACCATTTAGCTTGCCCTGAGCTTGTCGAAGAGTCGCCCAGCTTGATTTCCACAGCGCCTTCTTTTGATTCTCTAATATCATAAGGCAGGAGTTTTTTATCTCTCTGCACTTCTGCATCTGAAAATCTTCTGCCGATTAACCGCTTAACAGAATAAATAGTGTTTTTTGGATTGGTCACTGCCTGTCTTTTTGCTAAAAGACCAGTAAGCCGTTCATTGGCCTTTGAGACAGCAACAATAGAAGGAGTTGTTCTGTTTCCTTCTTTGTTCTCAATTATTCTCGGCTCGCCCGCTTCAACAATCGCCATTGCCGAATTAGTCGTGCCCAAATCTATACCTAATATCTTTGCCATATGTTTTCTTGTTTTTTACTTTTTATTTGCTTATTTTAACTTTACTCGCCCTAATAACTTTATTATTTAATTTATAACCTTTTTGGACTTCCTCTACAATAATCCCCTGTTCTTTTCCCTCTATCTCCCCTACTGCCTCGTGAAACTCTGGATTGAATTTTTCTCCAGCAACCTGAATTTCTTCAACCCCGCTGGATTTTAAAATATTTTTAAATTGATTGTAAATTTGTTTAATTTCCTCTTGCCCGAGACCCTCTGTATTTTTATGATTATTTTCAAAATGCTTCATTGCCAATTCAAAACTATCCAAAACCGGCAAAACATCATAAATCAAACCCTCATTGGCAAATTTAAAAATCTCGGAAATTTTTGCTTCCTGTTCTTTTTTATAATTTATCAAATCCGCTTTTGCCCTCTGCCATCCAGCCAAATATTCCGCGCGTTCTTGCTCGGCTTTTTTTAACTGCTCTTTAAGCCCTTTTATTTTATGCTCCGCCTTCGCTCCTTCGGGAGCTTCGGCGGACAAGTCAACCTCATATCTAATTTTTTCTTTGTTATTCATATTTTATTTTTCTTGCCCGCCATAGCTTCGGCGAAGGCGGGTCTTGTCATATTTCAAAATCCTCTAACATTTCTTCCTGCCTGCCGGCAGGCAGGTTAATTTATTTATAAATCGAAATCTTCTAACATTTCTTTTAGTTTATTAATCAATTCAATATTATAATCGTATCTCATCCTTGTTGGGCTGATTAAACCGACAATTTCACTCTTTTTATGCAATGTTTTATGCTGTGTGATAATCAAGGAATACTTTTGAGTTCTAATCATCTCAACCCCGACTTGTCCGCATAAATGGTTGAACTGCTTTTCAAATATATTCTTTTGTGGCTGACCAATAAAAAATCGGTACGCTTTTTCTGTAGGAATCCTTCCTGCGGACGTATGCGGCTGGGTTAAATAACCCGAACTTTCCAACCCCGTCATTTCATTCCTTAAAGTAGCAGAACTCAACCCGAGATCGCGGGCCAATGCTTTTGAACTTACTGGTTTAGTATTATCAACATATTCCTTAACAATAAGTTCCAAAATTTTCTGCTGCCTTTCCGTTAATTTATCCATACCCTGTAGTAGATTTTTGACTATAAAAATAATCTTTTAATCTACGTTTTAATAATCTTTGACCTTGAGTTGTTTTTAGGTATTTTTCTCTTCTTTTCGCGTCTTGTTCATCTAAACATGCCTCATAATATATTAATATCCATGGTCTGTATGGTTTGGTTGATTGATTTAATCCTTGATTATGTTCTTTTAATCTTCGCTTTAAATCTGTGGTATAACCCACATATAAACTTTTATTCTTTTGACTTTGTAATATATAGTTATAGAATATAATCAGTCAAAAATTCACTACGGGGCATAATTTAAGTTTAATCTATTTTAGCACTCGTGTCAAGAGAGTGCTAATGAGAAATAAAAAAAGTCCGGCGACCTGTGCCACCGGACATTGCCATCTGTTTCATCCCCCGAGTGCATCTATCAGGGTTTCGATTTGTTCAACAATATAGGGATAATCTCTCTCTATGTTTTCGAAGTAACCAGCGAAAGAGCTGGTACTAACATATAAAACCTGAAGGATTATTCTGTCATCTTTGACTTCGAGTTGAGCAAATCGGTCGATGTAATTATTCAAACTGACCCCCAACTCTCCTTTGCCCCCTGTTGTGTCTTTACCAAGATGCGCCGATAAACGAACAAAATCCACATAGTCCTTTAATTTCTCTTTGTTTTTGGGAGCGAATATAACAGTAAGATAAGCCCTGTTATCTTGCTTCGTTCCACTAAACTTTACGATTTTTTCCATTTTAATCCTCCTCTTTATTTAGATTTTAAGGTTCCTTAACCTTTGTTAGTATAATACACCCATTATAAATTCTTGTCAAGTGTTTTGGTAATGTATACACACATATTGCACTTTCCTGTTAATCTGTGAGCATATGAAAACTATGCCCAAATCAACCAAAGAAGAAAAGTTTAGATGGATTAAACCAATCTTGGATGAAGAAATATCAATCAAGAACATGACCAAAGTGTGTCCATTTTCAGAAAGATCAATTAAGTATTGGTTATCT
>JAHILA010000015.1 GCA_018897295.1 Patescibacteria group bacterium | reverse complement strand
CGGATCGCCGGAGTCGTCTATAAAAATTAACATGAAAAAATAATTATTGTAAATATTTTTGCCTATCCGCCGCAGCCCTCCGATTCGCGTTGCAAAGCAAGGCGGGCGGGCCTTTGCGGAGGGCTGCGGCGGTTTGCCTGTTTGTCATAGTAACCCCTTTTAGGAGGCTGTGATGCGGCGAATATAGAACATAGATTATAGTAATTAACAATCACTAAGATCTTTTGTTTATATTAGTAAACTTAGACGAAACCTATTCTTGCTCAAACTTATTTATTTTTGTATTGAAGTCAATAAATGTCTTGTTTTTCGCAATCTCTTTTTCACTTTTTTTAAGTTTTGAAGAGAGGTAAAATTAACTGTTCTTTTGTGGTTTTCAAATCTTCTCTTTCGGATTTTTTAAAAATTTTTGTATCTTTAATACTAAACTCTTTTCGTCTTATATCTCTCAAATTAACCTCGGGTAAAGGATCGTCGCCAGACCACAACTGTTTAACTTCTTTGCCAATTTTAGTTTCCAGAATCGCAATAAACGCACCGTAATCAATGGAAATAATATTATATCTCTTTCCTGGAGTACCTTTTGATGACCACCCCTGTTTTAACAAATGCAACAGACGTAAATCTATTAACGATTGTATCTCTTTATTAGCAGTTTCTTCGGTTGGTAGTATAAATTGTTTTGTTTTGTATTGTATTATCACATTATTTATTAGATTTTCTAATACCTTATATACTTTCGACGAACTATCTAAAGCTGATATTTTATCATCTTGATACCAGTCTGATACTGCGCTTTTAATGTGGCGTATCGTTATTTTTTTCGCTTTTATGTCATTAAGGAAATAATCATAAGACCTTTTAAAGATATTTAAAAAATCCCTTGGTATTCCTTCACTTGCCTTTACTAATTCTACAAAGGCCTTATCGCTGGCAAATAAATAATTTAACTTTGATTTGCTGTATGGATCTAGTTTGAGTTTTAATTTTTTAATACTATAATTTAAATGTTTTATAAGTATACCGCTAAAAAATTTAATTGATTTTTCCACCCCCCTTTCCCACATCTGGTTTATATCCAAATCAATAGAGCTAAAAATATCAGATCCCAATTCTAGTCCTAAATTCTTTTTTGATAAATAGAATCGGGTTCTATACTTAATTGTTCCTATTTTTAAAGCTATAACCTTAGAATTTATAAATGCTTTATTTAGCATATTTGCAAAACGCGGTTGCATATCGGGTTTAAAACTAATCCACTCGTCAATAGCTATAAATAAATATCTAGTTCCAGATATTTTAATTATCTCTTCAAATCTGTCCTTTGTCGACTTTTTCTTAATTTGTTTTTTCTCTTTCGCCCTCTTTCCACCATCGGAAAAGCCATCTATCTTTATCGAACCATTTTCAATATTTTTAAAATTCCCCGTAATTGTGTTGAATTTCTCTTCTGAAATATCTGTTAACAAATTATCAATTAGGACTATCGCTTTATATAATTTCTTTTGTTTTATTGAGTTTGCTTTTAACATACTAAGTCTATTTATTATTTCCTCTCTTAATTTAACAGCAATCTTTTCAACAAATTCCCAAAAATAAAAATAAGACTTTTGATCAATAGTATATTCTTGAACAATTTCGTTAGCGATATCTTTTAGATCAATATAAATTGCGATGTCCTTCTTGATTTCCTTGTTTACATATTCAACAAAACTCCCAAGCAAATGCGTCTTCCCACTTCCGCGTCTACCAAAAATAACTTGATTTTTATTATCATTTAATTTTATTAAATAGCCTAAATCCTCATAAACGGACAAGCACACTTCCCTCCTCTCGCTTCGAAATTCAATATCACTTACTAAAATTTGATATTCTTTTGTCTTTAATTTATTTGTCATCTGTTTATTGAATTAATGAATTAATTTTTTTTCTCAATAACCTTATAAAACTTACTCCCCCGACACTTCTCCTTCACCACCTTAGCCCTACCGAATCCAACCTTTCCAATACTCACATTAAAATACAAAGCAAAAACCAAGTCGTCAATATAATCCTTAATTTTATCCCTTAACTCAAAATCAATAACCGGCAATTCTTTTAATTCGCCTAAATTGATTTTATTTTTTTCTAACCGCAATTTCTCATTGCTTACTAAACCGCTAATCGCCTTTTTAACCAAATCAGCATTGCTCTTTATTTCTAACTTAATTTCTTTATCGCCATTTATTAAAACTAATTTATTTTTATTTTTTTCTGTTTTAACGTTATCAAATTTTTGCATTAAAACTTTTTTAAAATCCACAAAATCGCTTAACTTTACATCTTCCAATTTTAACATTTCCTCAGATCTCTTAATCACTTCATCCTTAATAAATTGATTGTCTTCTGTAATCTTTGGCACTCGGATGAATTCTTTAATAGTTTTTATGCCAATTAAAATGTCTTTCTCGTTTTCGCTTCTCAACAAACTGTCAAAAATTTTTATAGACATTTTTGAGTTTAATAATGATAATAAATAAAGAATCTCATCTTTATTATCAGAAGAAATTAACACATTATTATAGTTAATCATTATATTGTCTTGAGAAAAACGAAATCTGTCGTAGTTTATATAACTCCAGACTATTTTATATTTTTTTTGATACACTATATCTCCTTGACTGCCAAACGGAAAATCCAATAATTTTTTATCAATGGCTAAATTGCTAGCAATCGCTCTATGCCCATCTTTAATATTCTTAGATATATAATAAAAATTATCGCTTTTCATTTCGGAAACTATTTTTATTTTGTTCTTTGGATATTTTATGCCTCTATCAAAATAAAATTTACTTTTCAAATGTATTTCAGCCCAAACATGATCATAATAAATTGAAGTACTATCTGTTTTTCTTTTGTATTCATTATAAAAATCTAAAAATAATTTATCGTGCTTAATAAAATTCCAATTTGCATGATTTGTCAACAAATCGTCTTGTTTGATTTTTTTCTTTTTTATTTTCTTACCTTTAAGGATATTATCTAAAGCAACTTCTACATCAGCTTTTGAATCTTGATAATTAATTATCTCCACTTGATTAACGCCAGATGGCTTTTCGCGCCTTACAATAAAAATTAAACTTGAAGTAGCCACTTCGTGCTTTTGCTTTAATCCTCTACCAACAAACATTTTCCCGCTAAAAATTATGATTTTTTCTATAGTGGTAAATTTTGCTAAATGATAACGGACTACATCTAAATCACCTGCGTTTAAAATAGTCTGAGGAATTATATAGCAAAGTTTCCCCATGTCTTTTAAGAAGGCGAGCCCTAATGCAATGAAAAAAACGTAAAGATTGGGATTGGGCGCGTATTTTTTATGATTATTAGGAGTACTATGCAAATTGACTCCATAAATATCGCTCATTTTAATTTTTCTTAACTTCATTAATTGCATAAAAAGAACTTTTTGTTTTGAGCATTCTTTGAATGAAACATAAGGCGGATTGCCTATTACAAAATCAAATCGGCGGCGCGGCGGTCTCATGCTTTTTTTCATTTCTCCAATATCACCTTCATCGCGCATAAAACTATCATAACCCAAATTTAACTTTTCAGGATCAAATAAAGTTTGCTGACCGCCTGCGACATCAATATCGTGAATTGTATTTTTTAACCCGGAATCAATGAATTCTGAAATACTGTCTTTTGTTTTAAAAACTTTTATTTTCTTATCAATCGGATTATTAAATTTTTCATTAATAATCAACGGCAGCATCCTCATTATTATATTCATCTCCGCCAAATACAAAGGGAACTCTTCTATGTCAAGACCGAAAACATTATTAACCACAATATCCTCTATTAATTTTGACGATTTTTCCGAGCCGTTGGGCACTGCCTCGATAATTTCATTAACAGCGCTGTATAAAAATGTGCCACTGCCACAGGAAGGATCAATTATTGATAACTTCTCATTATGGCCTTTTAAAATTCTTTCCTTTAGATCTTCCGCGCTGTATCCTATTTGCTTAATCATAAAATTAACAATAGCCGGATCAGTAAAATACTGGCCTTTTTTAGTGTCTTCAAAAAGCTCTTTTAAATAATTTTCGTAGATAAATCCGAAAATTTCATTCCTTACATTTTCAAAACTAAATTTTTTAATAAACACAAAAATATCCAGCCAATGAGAAACATCGGATAACTTATTTTCCGTTTCGCGATACAGCTGCAGCAATTTTTCCCTGATAAATTCCTGCTCTTTGGCAAACGGCCTATACACATTTTTGGAAATCTCATTACTTATTCCGTCAATGATCCCTAAAATTTTTGTATAATTTTTTTCTTTTAAGCATTGATAAATTTTGTTTACTTTTAACTTGTACTCTTTGCCAAAATTGCCAAAATCATTGTCCACCAAAGTTTTGTATAAAATAAACTGGATTATGTAAGCGTAAGTAATTTCCGTGGCTTTCTTTTTCTTTTCTTTTTGATCCACATCCTTAAAATATCCTTCAAGCTGCAACTTATTTTGAAGTTTTCTGATTAATTCAGTTATATTTTCAAAAAATAACGGCCGATAACTTTCGACCAAAAGCTTGTCCTGTTTCAATAATTTTAATTGCCCTTTTGCTTCAAAAAATTGCAAGTAATAGGTTTCGGGCTTAATATATTCTTTCCAGTATTCTAAAAACAATTCAGGATTTTTTAAAATCTCATCAATATTAAACTCCATGAAAACATTATCCGTGTAAAAACGCCAAATATGCCCGTCAGTTAAAATTCCGTATTTCTTTTCCAAATCTTTTTGATATTGGGCCAGTTGCTTGGCGCCTACTTCAATTTTACCGAATGATTCAACTTCAACGGGTATTATAATATTCATATCAACATAAATTACAAAATCTGCCCTTCTTCTGTCTTTTGTTTTTTTCTCGTGTATAAATTCCATCTTTCGGTCCGTGGATTTTTTAGAAAGCGGACACTCCTTTAAACTAAAAAGATTAGGGCTTTGCAATGCCTCTTTAATAAATTTTTGAACCCCGCTTCCCACCTCTTGGGACCGATATTCCTTTTTCTCTTTATTCCAAAGAGTTTTTAATTCCTGTAAACTTAACATAATTTTTTAATTTTTCGTAGGAACGCAAAATTTTGCGCCCCTACGGTCTGTTTATTCATGTTTTCACTCTACCATTTCCCCTTAAATTTTTCAATCCAAACAAGGCATAACGCCTTCTATAAATCATTTCAATAATAAGGTGAATTTGGTCCAAATTCACCTTATCCTAAAACGCAAAAACACCTCGATTTTAAGGTGCTTTTGCTATATATTTTCTATATTTATTGTTTTATTTTCTTTATAACTTTCCCAGCCCCGACAGCCGACAAATAACCAAGCCCAAAAGCGCAAAGCATTATTATTAGACCGCCTAAATACTCATTACGATATAATTTATGCGAATCAATTATCGTATAAATGATAAGCGCCCAAAATATAAATGTTCCTGCAACATATACTTTCCAAGCGGTTTTCTGTCTTAATGCGTAAAAAGAAAAAACAGCTAAAAAATAAATGAAAAAATAAATGAAACCCTCAAAATACGCGCCTTTATCACAAGGTATCCACCAGCCGCAACCGCGAGATTCCCAAAATATTCTATGAAACATGCCTCCCAATGGCGCTAAAATGTAAGCCAAAAAGCCAGCCCCTGAATAAACACCAATAATTGTTAAAAATGTTTTTAATTTTGGATTCATAAATTTTGTCTTAAATAATTAATATTATTTATTATTATATCATAGCCGTCCTGATTTATCATCTCTTTGTTGTAAAACTTGTTTAAGTCCTTTTCCAGATTCTCCAATGATTTTTCAATAAATTTATCTTCCTGCTGTTCTAATTTCTGCAAGCGCTTGTCAAAATTTTCTGCCAACTTCTGTTTGTGGCTTTCTTTTATTTTTGTATTGTCTAATATTTTCTGTTTTAATTTTTCAATTGTTTCTTTTTGCTTAACAAAAATGTCCAGTCTTGCCTGCAGAACTTTTAATTTCACAATTAAAACTTGCTTAACATTTTTTTTGCTGATCCAATCTAAATTATATATTCTCTCAATATCTTGGATAGTGCTGGCTATATTGGCAATGGTTTCAAACTTAACTTCAGCACTGGCGCTATTTTCTGCATTGTCAGCGGCTGTGATATTTAAAATATGCTCGCCTAAATCATAATAAAATAAATCAATGTTTGTTGTAGAAAAAACTTGGTTGTCTAAATTGATTATGATATTAGCTATGCCGGAAAAATCATCAGTCGCCGTATAATCAATTATTAAATTCTCGCTATGCAAATACTGCTGGCTTTCCATTGGATTATTAATTGTAATTACCGGCGGGACATTGTCCTCTGGAATTAATTCGCTAATTAGATCTTCATCGTCTTCGCTATAAATAAAATCAAAATTATGCTCTTCTTCTATTTGTATATTTCCTGTAAATTCTTTGGTGATTTCTTTTTCTTTATTAATATAGCTTAAATCCAGCTTGTATTCTCCATCGCCGGTTCCTTGCAGTTCCACCCTGTAATCTCCTTGTTCCGGATTGATAATAACAGCAAATTCCGGCTCGTCTTCAAATCCTGAGTAAAATCCATAATCTATTTCATTAATATTTGCATTGCTTAAAAAATCTTTGCCTAATCTTTTTCCTGACGGAGATATTATCACAAAATCAGCCGGAGAATGAATGGCCACTGCTAATATTTCTTTTGGCTCCGGCGTGTCATTAATTTCTATAGCCGGCATCTGGCCTGTTAAATATTCTATTATTTGTCTTTGGGCGTTGGTAGGGATTTGATTGTGATTTGTATTTTCTATTACTGTAGGAATAAATAATGATGAACTCATATGAGGAACGGTTTTATCGCCTGATATATAAAAAATTTCCTCCATATACCCATGCTCCCATATTGGATAGTACGGCTCTCCGGAGCTTACATTTATAACTCCTATAGTATTATCTCCGTTATTTCCAGCGACATTAAATACTCTTACTCCGCTATTGCTAAATTTATTTAAATTTTCTTCTGAATTTAATGATTCTAAAAATGAATTATAGGGGTAATTATTCGGATATAGATTTTGATTATACTCTCTTAATTGTACAGATCCTATGTTCTGTAAATAAGGATAAACAGGCAAAAGCTGTTCTACTGATTTAACTTGATTTTGAATATACTCAAAAAGTGAACCATAGCCCATGAGGCGCGATTCAATAAAAAAATATATTTTTGCTATTTTTTCTTTAGGGCTTTCAAAGCCTTCCGCCGCTTCCCATTGCAAATACGCCTTAGGCGATCCTTTGTGCGGCGTGCCCAAAAATACCAGCTGATCAACATCATCTTCATAATCATCGCTTTCAACATAATAGCGGGCAACTAATCCGCCCATGCTGTGCGCGACAATGTCAACTTTATCGCATTGGCAAATATTTTTTACTTCATTAATTTTATCTTTCAAATAATCCGCGCTGATAACATTTGAATCCCGCCATTGGTAGGGAAAAGCAAACAAGGTTTTATTTTCTTCATAGCCGGCCAGCTTCAGAGCTTCCCATAAATTATCATAAGTATTAAGAATCGGATCAAGCTGCCATTCGCCGCTTACATTCCAGCTCCCCATAATCCCCGGCACGATAATCACCGGATCCATTCCCGACTCCGGCTCAAGCTCAATGTTTAGCTCAACAATATCGTCAAACGAAACATTAATATCAAAAATTATTTTTTCCTGATAACCGTCTAAATTAGCGATT